>JAOZTN010000028.1:0-9587 GCA_029942245.1 Bacteroidales bacterium
GTTCAAACTGAGGGCAAACGTGATGTTCAGCGAAAAATTTATTTTTATAACCTTGATGTAATTATTTCGGTTGGATATAGGGTGAAATCACATCGGGGTACACAATTTCGTATTTGGGCAACCAAACAACTTCGGGAATATTTAATAAAAGGCTTTATTCTGAATGATGAAAAACTTAAAGAAATAGGTCACGCCAACCAATACTTCGATGAACTGCTTGAAAGAATCAGGGATATTCGCAGTTCTGAGAAAATATTTTATGCAAAAATCAAAGACATTTATACTACCGCCATTGACTATAACCCAAATACCGAAGAAAGTCAACTATTTTTCAAAACCGTCCAAAATAAAATGCACTGGGCTATACATGGGCACACAGCATCAGAAATTGTATATCAACGGGCAAATTCTGAAGAACAAAATATGGGATTAACCACATGGAAAAATGCACCACAAGGGAAAATCCGTAAAACTGATATTTCGATTGCAAAAAATTATCTAACAGAAGATGAACTAAAAGATCTTAACCTGATTGTTGACCAATATCTGTCATTTGCTGAACTACAAGCCCGAAATCGCAAATCTATGTACATGACAGACTGGATAAAGAAGCTTAACGATTTTATGACATTAAATGAGAAAGAAATACTTGAGCATGCAGGACAGATTTCTGCAAAAATGGCAAAATTTATAATGAATACCCTGAATTGATTGAGGAATATTTTGAATAACCCAACACTCAAAATTCCAATTAATTTAAAACTCAAAACTTAAAACTCAAAACCAATCCAACACCCAAAACCTACATCATCCCCAGCTCCAACTTGGCTTCATCCGTGAGCATCTCCATATCCCAGGGTGGTTCAAAAGTGAGCTCAATTTCAACCTCTTTAACTTCTTCAACTTCTTCTGCTTTATACTTGGCTTCCAGGGGCAGGCTTTCCGCAACAGGGCAGTTCGGGCTTGTGAGGGTCATCACAATATGTACCTTCCCTTCTTCAAGTACATTGATCTCGTAGATCAGTCCGATATCGTAAATGTTCACCGGAATCTCGGGATCGAATACCATTTTCAGCTGCTCAATGATCTTCTTCTCGGTTTCTTTTTTGCTCATAATTTACTCCCCAGGGTTTTGAGATTTGGTTTTAAATACCAGGGCATAGAGCTTCATCTGCTTGATCATCGACATCAGGCCGTTCGAACGGGTAGGAGAGAGGTGCTCTTTCAAACCGATCTTATCGATAAATGAAATATCTGCATCAATGATATCCTCTGCCGGTTGCTGGCTGAACACCCTGATCAGTAAGTTTATGATGCCTTTGGTGATCACTGCATCGCTATCAGCAGTGAAAACGATCTGGCCGTCGACCATTGCGGCATGTAGCCAAACCCTCGACTGACATCCTGAGATCAGGTAGTTTTTGGTCTTAAATTTCTCGTTGATCAAGGGGCAGTTTCTTCCCATGTCGATCAGATGGTTATAGCGATCCATCCAATCTTCGAAGTAACTGAATTCACTAACAATCTGCTCTTGTATTTCCTGAATGGTCATTTTTTAGATCTGGTTTTATCTAAACATATTTTTTACCTGGTGGATGGCTTCCACCAGCTGGTCGATTTCTTCTTTGGTATTATAAATGGCAAGGGATGCCCTGATGGTTCCGGGGATGCCGAAGCTATCCATGACCGGTTGGGCACAATGATGGCCTGTTCGAACGGCAATTCCAAACTTGTCGATGATCGTTCCGGCATCGTAAGAATGGATATCGTCGATTATGAAGGAAAGCACCCCCGTCTTATGAGTGGCAGTCCCATAGATATGCAAGCCATTAATTTCCTGCAAGCGTTTTGTTCCGTAAGCAAGCAGGTCTTTCTCATAGGTGGCAATTTCTTGAATTCCAATATCTTCCATGTAGGAGATGGCGGTCCCCATGCCAAGCACAGCCTCCACATTGGGTGTTCCTGCTTCGAATTTAAGGGGCAACTCATTAAAGCTTGTTTCATTCAGGCTGACCCTCTCGACCATCTCACCACCACTTTGATAAGGGGGCATATTTTCAAGATGTTCTTCTTTGGCATACAGAACGCCCACCCCCATAGGAGCATATATTTTATGCCCCGAAAAGCAATAAAAATCACAGTCCAGATCGTCTACGTCCACCTTCAGATGGGATATGGCCTGGGCGCCATCGATAAGAACAGGAATATTTTTTTTATGGGCCAGGCTTATCATTTCCTTCACCGGGTTAATGGTCCCCAGGGTGTTGGAAATATGGGCCACAGCTATCAGCCGTGTCCTGTCACTAATCATGTCACTGAAAGCAGACAGTTCAACCTCTCCTTTATCATTGAAAGGCACTACCTGTAACTTTGCACCCTTCTCATAGCAAAGCATCTGCCATGGAACCAGGTTGCTGTGATGCTCAAGGCCGGTGATGAGTATTTCATCTCCTTCGTTCAGTCTTTTCCTTCCGAAAGTGGAAGCAACGAGGTTAATGGATTCGGTCGTTCCTTTGGTAAAAATAACTTCTTCCCTCTTTGGGGCATTGATAAATGCAACAATCTGATCCCGGGTTTCTTCAAAGGCTGTGGTAGCCTCCTGGCTGAGAAGATGCACCCCTCTGTGGATGTTGCAATTCTCATTCGCATAATAATCCGATATGCGATCGATAACAGCCTGGGGCTTTTGTGTGGTAGCCGCATTATCGAAGTAGACCAGGGGCTTATCATACACCTTCCTTTTCAGGATGGGAAATTCAGAACGGATCTTATGTATGTCAAATGCCATGGTCATTTATATTATTTGGATAAATATACGATAAACAGGCTCTAAAATGCAAAAATTAAATTTCTATAAAACCTAAACCTTTGTCATATCGATGTCGAAAAGTATATCCATGTTTGGCCCTTCACAGTGCAGCGCACAGGTATCGCAGATATGTAGTTCGCCTTTAAGGCGCTTGCGGATCATATCATCCACCCTGACTTTGAGTGCATCTATGCTGATCTTATCCACGATCTCACCGGCAAAGGCATAAAGTAGCAGCAGGCGTGCATTGGCTTCACAAATCCCACGTTGGCGCAGATAGAACATGGCTTCAGGGTCGAGCTGACCTACTGTGGCACCATGTGAGCATTTTACATCATCGGCATATATCTCCAGGAAAGGCATGGCATAGGCCCTGGCAGAATCCGTCATGAGGATATTCTTATTGTTCTGAAATGCATTGGTTTGCTGAGCGTCTTTTCTCACCAGCACATGTCCGTTAAAAGTAGCGCTGGCTTCATCATCGAGTATGCCTTTGAAAAGCTCGTTGCTGTAGCAATTCGGCTTGGCATGATCAACAAAAACCTGGTTGTCGACATGCTGTGTTTTATCCATCAGGTAAACACCATAAATTTCAGCTGAAGCTCCTTCACCATCCATCACGGTATGTGTGTAATTTCGGATAAGTCCTCCATTCAGGGTGATGGCATTCGACTTCAGGCTGCTGTCTTTCATCTGGCGAAACCAGGTAGAATTGATCAGGGTAGACTGGTTGTTGAGGTTCTGAAGCTTATAGTGCTCCAGGTTTGCACCCTCATCGATAAAGACCTCTGTGACAGAGTTCTTGAACATGGCCTCCTGGTTGGTGGAGTCGTCACAATGCACCATGGTCATCTTAGAGTTCTTGCCCAGGATCACCAGGTTACGGGTTTGAATGAAAAGCCCTTCCTCCCAGTTGATGATGCTTACCATCTGCATCGGCTTGTCCACAACAACATTGTCGGGCACATAGATGAAAAAGCCATCCTGTGCGAAGGCGAGGTTCAACGCCTGGAAGGCATCTTTTTCTTTATCGGCATATTTGCTGTAATGTGTTTCGAAGATCTCCGGATATGCTTCCATGGCCGCTGCCAGACTGCCGGCGATCACACCATTTTCGTGCAGCTGTAGTGGTTCTTTGGTGTCGATGAACCAGCCATTCAATAATGAGATCTGATCTGTCTCGAGCTCGTGTATATTACACTTGAATATCTGGTCGATACTCAAGTTATCATGGCCGGGGCTGAAGAGGGTTGTATATTTCCTTTTAAGGGTCTCGCTGAGATCAGTATTTCGCCAGTCTTCAAGCTTATTATGCGGGAAACCAAGCCTGGAGAAGGAAGCAATGGCCTCTTCCCTGGCTTTACCCAATGTTGGATGGTCATGGCGCATGATATCTTGCCTGTTCTCGTCGAACAGCTGTTCCATCTTTTCTTTCAACGCTATGGATTCCTTTGTTCCCATATGCTTATTCCACTTCTTTTTTGATCCAGTCGTATCCTTTGTTTTCCAATTCGAAGGCCAGCTCTTTTCCACCTGTCATGGCGATCTTGCCATCATAGAGTACATGAACCACGTCGGGCACGATATAGTCGAGCAGGCGCTGGTAATGCGTGATCACCACAAATGCATTGTCTTTGGTCTTGAGTGATGTTACACCATTGGCAACAACCTTCAGGGCATCAATATCCAAACCGGAGTCTGTTTCATCAAGTACTGAAAGGGTCGGCTCAAGCATGGCCATCTGGAAGATCTCATTCCTTTTTTTCTCCCCACCGGAAAAACCCTGGTTCACGGAGCGATTGGTCAGCTTTGATTGTATTTCTACCAGTTTCTTTTTCTCTTCCATCTTGGCCAGGAATTCAGAAGCAGAAAGAGGGGTCTCATTCCTGTATTCCCTGATCTCATTGAGGGCAGTACGCATAAAATTGGTGATGCTTACCCCGGGTATTTCAACCGGGTACTGAAAACCGAGGAAGATCCCCCGTCGTGCCCGTTCTTCCGGTGCCATCTCAGTGATGTCGGTTCCCTTGTACAGGATCTTTCCCCTCGTTATATCATATCCTTCTTTACCGGCGATAGCCAGTGCCAAGGTGCTCTTCCCGGTACCATTCGGTCCCATGATAGCATGGGTCTCTCCGGCATTTACTTCCAGGTTCAGGCCTTTGACAATCTCCTTGCCATCAATCTCAACATGCAAATCTTCAATCTTCAATAACATATCTCTATTTTGTTACTCGCTACTGGTTTCTTGTTTCTAGTATTAACTCAACACTGATATTATCCCACAGAACCTTCTAAGCTGATCGACAATAATTTCTGCGCTTCTACGGCAAATTCCATGGGCAACTTGTTCAGCACTTCCTTTGCATAGCCATTCACAATGAGGCCAATGGCGCTCTCGGTATCGATCCCACGCTGGTTGCAATAAAACATCTGGTCCTCTGAGATCTTAGAGGTAGTGGCCTCATGCTCCACGATGGCCGACTGGTTTTCAGTTTGAATATACGGAAAAGTATGCGCTCCGCATTTGTCGCCTAGCAGCAATGAGTCACACTGTGAAAAATTCCTGGCGCCTTTTGCATTTTTCATAATGCGTACAAGGCCACGGTAGCTGTTATTGCTGTGCCCGGCTGAGATGCCTTTGGAAATAATCGTGCTTTTGGTGTTTTTGCCAATATGGATCATCTTAGACCCGGTATCTGCCTGCTGGTAGTTGTTGGTTACGGCAACGGAATAGAACTCCCCAACAGAATTATCCCCAAGTAGTATGCAGGAGGGATACTTCCATGTTACTGCAGACCCCGTTTCAACCTGGGTCCAGGATATCTTTGAGTTTACCCCTTTGCACATAGCACGCTTGGTCACGAAATTGTAAATTCCGCCTACGCCTTTTTTATTACCGGGATACCAATTCTGGACGGTCGAATATTTGACCTCTGCATTATCGTGGGCGATAATCTCTACGATGGCAGCATGCAGTTGATTTTCATCACGTTGCGGGGCTGTGCAGCCTTCCATATAACTTACGTAGCTTCCTTCCTCGGCTATGATCAAGGTCCTTTCGAATTGCCCTGTATTGGCAGCATTGATACGGAAATATGTGGATAATTCAATCGGGCAGCGTACCCCTTTCGGGATGTAGCAGAAAGAACCGTCGCTGAATACAGCTGAGTTCAATGCAGCAAAGTAATTATCGGTATAGGGCACTACGGACCCCATATATTTTTTCACCAGCTCAGGATGGTTTTGCAATGCCTCGCTAAATGAGCTGAATATAATGCCGTACTTTTCCAGTGTTTCACTGAATGTGGTCTTTACAGACACGCTGTCCATGACTGCATCCACCGCCACACCCGAAAGGCGCTTTTGTTCTTCCAGGGATATCCCCAGCTTTTTAAAGGTCTCCAATAGCTCAGGGTCGACCTCATCGAGGCTTTCCAACTCCGGTTTCTGCTTGGGAGCAGCATAGTAAATGATATCCTGGTAATCGATGGGTGGGTAGTTCACATGGGCCCAATCCGGTTCCTCCAGCGTAAGCCAGTGCCGAAATGCCTTCAGCCTGGCTTCCAGCACGAATTCCGGCTCATTTTTTTTGGCAGAAATAAATCGGATGGTATCTTCATTCAGCCCCCTGGGTGCAGTCTCCATCTCAATATCGGTCACAAAGCCATACTTGTACTCCGATTGCGTTACCTCATCTATGATCTTATTCTTGTCTTCTTCCATGATAATGAGACCTCTATCTCTCTTCAGATTTCCATAAAACGGATTGCAAAGTTAATCTATAATTTACAACAAAGGAAGAGAGCTTTTGTTTAGAAGTGTGATGGCAATAAAGAGAAAAGAAAAATTAGAATTGAAATAAGAAAATTTTTCTGATTTCTGGTATCGTTCTTCTGGTATCTGACTTCATCCTAATTTTTGGTACTTTTGACCTAAAGAATTTTACAGCATGAATGAAGAGAAAAGATCTGAGTTGTCGGACATGGGCGAATTTGGCTTGATTGACCACCTGACCAAAAATATTAAACTAAAAAATAAAAGCAGCCTGTACGGTGTTGGTGATGATGCAGCGGTTATCTCTTCAGGAGATAATCTGACCCTGGTTTCCACCGACCTGCTGGTCGAAGGAGTTCATTTCGACCTGTCGTACATACCTTTGAAACACCTGGGATATAAGGCAGCTATTGTCAATTTTTCGGATATCTATGCCATGGGCGGAACCCCTGAGCAGATCACAGTTGGCCTGGCGGTATCAAACCGCTATTCACTCGAAGCTATCGATGAGATCTATAACGGGCTCAAGCAGGCCTGCGATGCTTATGGTGTCGACCTGGTGGGAGGAGATACTACTTCCAGCTTGAGCGGACTATTCCTTTCGATCACAGTGATCGGCCGTGCTTCCGAAGATGAGGTCGTTTACAGGAATACAGCAAAAGAACACGACCTGCTCTGCGTAAGTGGCGACCTGGGAGCAGCATATATGGGATTGCTGGTGCTGGAAAGGGAGAAAAAAGTATTCGAAGTCAACCCGGCGATGCAACCCGACCTTGAAGGTATGGATTATATCCTGGAGCGTCAGCTTAAGCCGGAAGCCAGGAATGATATCGGGAAAATGCTGAAAGGTGTCGGTATCAGGCCTACATCCATGATCGATATCTCTGACGGGCTGGCATCTGATGTCAAACATCTCTGTAAAGGTTCCAAACTGGGTTGCCAGATCTATACCGACAAGCTACCCATCGATGCCATGACCATGAGCGTGGCGGCGGAATTCCAGATAGATCCAAACACAGCCGTGATGAACGGAGGAGAAGATTATGAGCTGCTGTTTACCATAAAGGCCGATGATTATGAAAAGATCAAGGACATCAGCGGCATCGCTGTAATCGGACATATGACAGAAGAAGCGGCCGGGATGAATCTCATTAGCCCAGACGGAAAATCCATTTCCATTCAGGCCCAGGGCTGGGACGGGCTGAAGGATAAATTATGACAGGTAAGCCCCATAACGATCTCTCAGGTGAAGTAAAGATCTTACCTGACAAGCCGGGTATCTATCAATTTCTTGACAGTAACGGCACCGTTATTTATGTGGGCAAGGCAAAGAACCTGAAGAAAAGAGTTGCGTCATACTTTAAAAAAGACAGCTCTTTGAGCGGGAAGATATCGGTGATGGTAAAAAAAATCACCGCCCTGAGGCATATTGTGGTAGATACCGAGCAGGATGCCCTTTTCCTTGAAAACAACCTCATAAAGAAATATCAGCCCCGCTATAATGTTTTACTGAAAGATGATAAGACATTTCCATGGATATGTATTAAGAATGAGCGCTTTGCACGCATTTTCTCTACCAGGAATATCATCGACGATGGTTCAGAGTACTTTGGCCCATATGCATCCGGCAGGATGATGCATACCGTGCTGGAACTGATTCGTTCACTCTATCCGCTCCGAAACTGCAAACACAATCTCAGTGAGAAAAATGTTGAAAGCGGAAAATTCAAAGTCTGCCTCGAATATCATATTGGCAATTGCCTTGCTCCCTGCGTTGGTAAGCAAAGCGAAGAAGATTATAACAGATCGATACAGGATATCCGTGAGATTATCAAGGGTAACATCAGCACCATCATAAAAGAATTGAAAAAGCTGATGATGAAACATGCAGCGACCTTCGAATTTGAGAAGGCGCAGATCATCAAAGAAAAGCTTGGACTGCTCGAAAACTATAAAAGCAAATCCACCGTGGTCAACCCGAAGATCCATAATGTGGATGTGTTTTCTATCCTGACGGATGAAAAGTCGGGATATGTGAATTATCTGCGTGTGGTAAACGGTGCCATTGTTCAGGCACATACTATAGAACTGAAGAAAAAGCTGGACGAATCGCCGGAGGAATTGCTGAGCATTGCCATCACCGACCTACGTCAGCGTTTCGGAGATAGCAGCAAGGAATTGCTATTGCCCATGCGCCCTCTGGTAGAGCTTCCTGATCTGAAGATTACCATCCCCCGGAGGGGAGATAAAAAGCAACTGCTGGAGTTATCGGAGCGGAATGCAAAATATTATAAGCTTGAGAAACAAAAAAGGCAGGACCTTACCGACCCTGAGCGCCATAGCCGCAGGATCATGGATACCATGCAGAAAGATCTTCGCATGAGCGTTTTGCCTGAGCATATCGAATGCTTTGATAATTCGAACCTGCAGGGTGATTACCCGGTGGCGGCCATGGTATGTTTTAAAAATGCACGTCCGGCTAAGAAAGAATACAGACATTATAATATTCGTACGGTGGAAGGACCGGATGATTTTGCTTCTATGGAGGAGATCATTGAAAGAAGATACAAGCGCCTGCTGAAGGAGAAAAAACCCCTTCCTCAGCTCATTGTGATCGATGGAGGTAAGGGACAGCTGAGCTCCGCCCTGAAGAGTCTGGAGAAGCTGGGGCTGAGGGGCAAGATCACCATCATCGGCATTGCCAAGAGGCTGGAAGAGATCTATTATCCCGGCGACAGCCTGCCCATGTTCCTCGACAAGACCTCCGAGACCCTCCGGGTGATCCGTCACCTGCGTGACGAGGCTCACCGCTTCGGCATCACCCACCATCGCAAACGCATGGAAAAAGGTACGATCAAGTCGGAACTCACCGAGATCGAAGGCATCGGTTTCAACACAGCACAGAAACTCCTGTGGAATTTTAAGTCAGTGAAAAAGATTAAGGATTCGACGGAAGAGGAACTTGCAGAAGTGATAGGGAAAGCGAAGGGCGCGATAGTTT
>JAOZTN010000028.1:9687-33050 GCA_029942245.1 Bacteroidales bacterium
AGAAGTGATAGGGAAAGCGAAGGGCGCGATAGTTTTTAGGCATTTTCATTAGTGGCTCTTTTTCCTATCTTTGAATCTTCCAACAAAATTTCTAACTAAAATCAATATAATGAAATCTCTACTCTCCGCACTCAGTAAGGCGTTACTGGTATTGGCGGTACTGATGCTTGTGATTGCACCCGGTGATGCCTTTGCCCAGAAAAAGAAAAAATCTGATGAAAAAAACGATACCATCACCTCAGGACAGGTGAGTGGGCTTAAGTGGAGGGGCATCGGGCCGGCATTCACTTCCGGCCGTATTGCCGACTTTGCCGTGAACCCTTGCAACCCCAGTGAATATTATGTGGCTGTGGCATCAGGGCATATCTGGAAAACCGTAAACAACGGGACCACCTTTTCTCCTATCTTCGATAACTATGGGGCTTATTCCATCGGCTGCCTGGCGCTGGATCCTAACAACCATCATGTGATATGGGCAGGAACAGGTGAGAACAACCACCAGCGTGCCCTGGGATATGGGAACGGAGTATATAAGTCTATCGACGGAGGGAAGAAATGGAAAAATATGGGGCTGAAAGAATCCCGCCAGATTGGCAAGATCCTGATCGACCCAAGGAATTCTGATGTAGTTTATGTGGCTGCTGAAGGATCTGTATGGGGCCCCGGAGGAGAAAGAGGTTTATATAAAACTGTTGATGGCGGAACTACATGGGAACTGGTGCTGGAGATCAGTGAACATACCGGGATCAACGATATGGTGATGGATCCCCGCAATCCGGATGTTATTTATGCTGCATCCGAGCAGCGCAGGCGTCATGTGCACACCAAGATCGGTGGAGGCCCTGAATCGGGTATACATAAAACCAACGATGGCGGTAAGACATGGAAAAAGCTGAAGTCAGGGCTGCCTGGCGGTGATGTTGGCGGCATAGGCCTGGCCATTTCTCCCGTGAACCCTGATGTGGTATATGCCATTATCGAGGCTTCCGGCGAAAGTGGAGGTTTTTTCCGCACCGGCGACAGGGGCGCTTCCTGGAAAAAGATGGGTAGCCATCATGCCAGCGGACAATACTATAATGAGATCTATTGTGATCCCAGGGATGTGGATAAGGTTTATTCCGTTGAAACAGTCTCAAAGGTGACTCTCGACGGAGGGAAGACCTGGAAAAGCATTGGAAACAACAGCCGTCATGTCGACGACCATGCCATGTGGATCAATCCAAAAAATACAGAACACTTTATAATCGGTGGCGATGGAGGTGTATATGAAACCTACGATGCCGGGAAAAACTATATTTTCAAATCCAACCTCCCGCTTACTCAGTTTTATCGCGTGAACGTTGATAATACCTGGCCCTTTTACTGGGTATATGGTGGAACACAGGACAACAGCAGCTTTGGTGGCCCGTCACAGAATACCAGCCGGCAGGGCGTAAGTGCCGGTGAATGGGTGGTGACCCTGGGTGGAGACGGATTCTGGCAGGCGATCGATCCTGAAAATCCGGATATCGTTTATTCTGAATACCAGTACGGGAACATCACACGCTACGATAAGAAAAGCGGACAGGGCACAGGGATAAAACCTCAGCCAAGCAAAGGAGAAGATACATATAAGTGGAACTGGAATACACCCTTTATCATCAGCCCGCATAATGGCACAAGGCTTTATATGGCAGCCAACAAGGTGTTCAAAAGTGATAACCGTGGCGATAAATGGGAAGTGATCAGTGATGATATCACCGCTCAGGTCGACAGGAATACATGGCCGGTAATGGACCGCTACTGGGGAGTGGATGCTGTTCAGAAAGATGTGTCAACCTCCCTCTTCGGGATGGCTGTCTCCCTGGCAGAATCACAGGTGAAAGAAGACCTCCTTTATGTCGGTACCGACGACGGAGTGATCTCTGTGACAGAAGATGCTGGCGGAGATTGGCAGCAGGTGAAGACTTTCCCGGGTGTACCGGAATATACCTATGTGAGCGATATTCTTCCCGACAAGTATGATGAAAATGTGGTGTATGCTTCATTCGATAACCATAAGCGCGATGATTTTAAACCTTATATCCTGAAAAGTAGTGACAAGGGAAGGACCTGGACATCTATCAGCAGCAATCTGCCGGAAAATGGTACTGTTCATACCATTGAGCAGGACAATGTGGTGCCGGAGCTGTTGTTTGTGGGTACCGAGTTTGGTGCTTTTTTCAGCATCGACGGAGGCAAGATCTGGACACAATTGAAGTCAGGATTGCCATCAGTAGCGGTAAAGGATATGGTGATACAGGAACGGGAGACTGACCTGGTGCTGGCCACCTTTGGTCGTGGATTCTATATCCTCGATGACTATTCACCCTTGCGCGTACTCAACAAAGAACTTTATGATTCTTCAGCTTATATCTTCCCCATTAACGATGCGCTCATGTATACCATGACCAGGGGGCGTTACGGACAGGGGTCGACACCATATTATGGCAAGAATCCTGATTTCGGGGCAGTATTTACATATTATGTCAAGGAATCACCCAAGACCCTCAAGCAAATGAGGAAAGAAGAAGAAGGTAAGCTCGTGAAGGATAAAAAACCTATTCCTATTCCAGGTATGGAAGAGCTGAGGGCTGAGGAGAATGAAGTGAAGCCTTATCTGATATTTACCATTACCGACCAGGAAGGAAATATTGTAAGGAAGATCAATAAATCTATCTCAAAAGGTTTGAAAAGAATGGCCTGGAACATGACCTATCCGTCGATGGGAAATGTTAGGCTGAAAGACGACAAGTATTCTCCCACAAACAATGACAGGGACGGAATGGCCATTATGCCGGGAACGTATTATGTAAGCCTGGCGCAGTGGGTCAGGGGTGAGATTACTGAGCTGGTTGAACCAGTCGAATTCAGTACAGTAGTATTGGACAATGTGACCCTTCCGGCACCTGATCGTGCCGAGCTGGTGGCATTTCTGCAGAAGACCACCAAATTGGTCCGTGCCATTCAGGCCTCGCAACAGCTCATGGGCCACCTGAAAGAACGGGTGCAATACCTGAAACAGGCCATTAACAATACACCCGATGCTACACCTGAACTCCTGGCCAAAGCAACAGAAATGGAACAGCAGTTGGATGATATCCGCTGGGCCTTTAGTGGACAGAGCCCCAAAGCAAGCCGTGAGGAAAACTGGCCGGCACCTCCATCTATCAACGAAAGGGTAGGGGCACTGGTATGGTCACACTGGGGATCTACATCGAGGGTATCGGAAACACAGATGCAGATGTACGACATCCTGGCAGAAGACTTTCCACCCCTCCTGGAACAGCTCAAGAACCTTGCAGAAGTAAAAATACCTGCTCTCGAAGTGGAGCTGAATGCCCTTGGAGCACCATGGACACCGGGCAGGATACCCACCTGGAATGAATAATGAAGAATAATTTATAATTAGTGGAGATTGGCAATAAAAAGTTCAGTCTCCACTTTTTTTTGGACTAATGCTTAATAAGCTTGAAGGTCCTGGTATTTTCTCCTGTATTATTTGATATCCTGATAAAATATATCCCCGATTGCTGATCGGACAGATGGACCTGAACACTGGCTTCGGAACTTTGAAAGTTACGAACTACCTGGCCTTGCGTGTTAAAAATTTGAATAGTACTACTGCTTCCTCCGGGATTAGTAATCAATAAAGTCTCCTTAAAGGGGTTGGGATAAACCTGGACCTGGTCGTAGGAAGACTCAGGCATGCCGATCAAAAGCCCGGTAGAAAAGTAACATTCTTCATCGAGCTTGATGATATTCTCGTCCTCATCAACGATCATATTGCCTTTAAGTTTGAGGTAGTATTGCTGGCTTTCCAGTAACATCTGATCAGGTACAATGGTGATCTGGTTTTTTACATCATTGATCGTTCCGGTAAAGGATACTTCGTTACCGTCATAATATTCTTCTCTGAATTCAACCAGGTCCTTGATGTCTTCATTTAGAATATCGCCCCCAAAGATTTTTTTTACTGATTCGCTGAAATTAATAAGGATTAAATGATCGGGACTTATGTTTGTTGATCCATGCTCGGGATCAAACATTACAGAAGGAGTCTCATCATCATAAAATCCTTTTACAGTAAGCTGGATCGCAATTCTTTCCGTATTATCTGCGTTGTCGAAATTCAGGGTGAACCTGTCATCGTAACCATTTTGCATCGACGGATTAAAGCCGATCTCAATGGATTTATATGATCCCGGGAATATAGAAACAGGAAAATCACTGAAAACCTCAAAGGCAGCTGTGTGATGGTGAATACTGGTGATTGAAATCATCTTTGAGCTGGTATTAAAGACATAAAGCTTATTCATTTTCCAACCACTATATCCGGCATAGTTGCCCATCGATAAAATATCTTGTGACTTAAAAGCATTCGTCTCCCAATGATATTTTAAGGCCCTGTAGGAGATAACAAAATCAGGCATGAAAATTTGCTGCAATATTTCATCATCATCATCCAGAACCGTGACTGCCAGTGGCCATGTCCCACCCCACCCAATCACCCTGTTGCCATTCTCCAGGGTTCTGAAGCTTCCTGTGGAACTGGCATAGTTTTGTGTTGGATGCTGCCAGCTCCATTCCAGGCTTGCAACCATGGTATTTTGATTGATGGAATATTCAAGGGCATTGGATACCTGGGGAATATTCAAGTTTCCATTATTGTATACTGAATAGTGTCCATTCGAGAGAAGGCGAATATCATGCTGATGTGAAAAACCATGAGGATCATTCAGGATCTGGAACATATTGTTTTCACAATTCAAGCCAAATCTCCATATAACATCACCTGTGTTGTAGTCTATCTTTGTTATCTCATCCAGGTTGCGACTCGATACCAAAATATGGCCATCAACATCTATTTCAAAGGCATTTCCATGAACATAGTCGATCGTTGATGCTTGCATATTTATATCGGAAGTGGCATCGGTGATCTCGAAATGATCCCAGCTACGCCATTGGAAAAATACATTCTCATTATTGTCAACTTCCTGAATAACCAGCCCGGTTACAATGGCATTGGGATCCCCACCGGGAACAACCTGGCTCATGTCAACAGGCTGGGGGTCATATGACATGACAAGATAATGACCATTACTAAGCAATAACATATCATGTGAATCAAGAATGTAACCATTGCCCGTATTTACCGAATCCACAATTGTAAAGGTACTGTCCATCAAAAAATATTTCTCCCTCTCACTATTAGGCATGGTTGTATTAGCATAGCATAAAAATCCGTTCGTAAGCATGCTGAAATTATGCCGGTTAAATTCACTTTTGTTGTAATATACCGGTGTGCCATAGGAATCTATGATAGTGATATATTTTTCCCATGGCAAGGATGCATTTCTGCAGACAGTATTCAGGAAGAAATATTCATCGTCATGCTCTCCGTAGTTAAAAACTGTCATTGGCGGGTAATCATCAGGCAGGTTATTATCCATAAAGGAGTCATCGAAGAGTTTCTCTGATTCGGGTTGATAAGCCTGCTCATCCTCGGGTTCCTGAAGTCTTTCCAGGAGATTTAAAACCTCATCCCTGTCGTGATCGATGATCCGGAACTGAAAATCTAATGCCATAAACTGATCCCCCGGGGATGAAGTCATGTCTCCCATATATCTTACCTCCACTTTCTCTCCGCGCATGAACGGGGTTATAGGCATGAAAATTACCGTACGAGCATCTTCGCTGATTGAAAAGGAGTAAGAATGTGATCCGCTTTTTGAACCAGTAATGCTAATAGATCCTGAGCTAATCGACTCAGAATTAATGCCATCAAGACATTTGAGAATAATATTCTGTTCCGGATTTAAATTGCTCGATTCATCGAGCGGATAAACATACGAAAAGGCAGCATTTTGAGCAAATGACAAAATTGATAAGGTCAGGACTGATATCAATATCAGCAGCCCATTGATAGCGGTTGAGTTCATGTCGGCAGTTTGATTTAGTTTTGCTGTAGCTCGTAAATATAAGTAATGCAACCCAAAATGTCAACATAATAAGTTATTTACTTATAAATAGTTATGGATATTATTTTCAATCAATCAATATTCATAAACACCTCGCATTAACTATTCTTAACACTTTATTAATACATATCTTTAGGAAACTAATTTAGTTTTTAGTTTCTTTGTAGTTCCATTATAGTGATGGGATTTTTGTGTTTTTTAATCGGTTGAAAACCAGTTTCATAAAAATGAAAAAACCCCACCACCCACCCCCATTTATGAGTGACAAGAAAGAATACTGAAAACAGAGGATCCCGAATCCCTAAAAGAAGAATAGACGTGACAGAAATTACAGACAAACTGAAATTACGAATTGCCGGAGCTTTTGAGAAGCATTTCAGGCATTTCGGCTTTAAAAAGACCACGGTTGATGATGTGGCTGCTGACCTGGGTGTCAGCAAGAAAACCATTTATACACACTTTAAATCCAAGGATGAGATCTTCTATTTTATCATCAGCCGGAAGGCTGAAGCCAGGAAGGAGATAATTGAAGACCAGATCATGCATATCGACTCCGCCATGGGCAAGATGGAAGAGATGATCAGGATCAACTTCAGTGAATTCAGAAAGGTTCACAAAAGGAAGATAAAGGCCATGGATGAGCATTTTCAGTCGGAGATAGCAGCCGGTGCCTTCAGGCAGGCCTTTAAACAACTGGTAAGCAATATTATCGAAGAAGGAGTGAAAAAAGGGGAGTTTGAGGTTAGTGATCATGATATGACTGTCAGGTTCACCCAGGCACTTATCACAGAGGCCATACATACTATCAGGGAAGACAACTCACTGCAACCGGAAGATGTTCTGGTTGCCTCCGTAAACAGATTATTGCAAAAAACAACATAAACCATTTTCAATATTACACATCATGCAAAGGAAATTAACGGTAGTCTTATCAATTGTTATCATACTGGCAGTGGCATTTCTGGCTATGTCATATTTTTCGTCACAGAAAGAAACGCCCGAAACTGCAATACCTGAAGAAGTTGTCAGGAAAGTGAAAACACTGCCTGTGAACTATGAACAGGTGAGCTATATTATCAGCTCTACCGGGCGACTGGGCTCACAGAGTTATATAGACATTATCTCGGAAGTACAGGGTGAGATCCTGCCGGGAAATGTGCCCATGAAAAAGGGCCAGCGATTCAGGAAAGGCGAACTGCTTATCAGGATCTATGATGAGATCACCGATTATAATCTGAAAGCCTCCAAGAGCCGTTTCCAGAACAGCATTGCCAATATACTTCCTGATTTTAAGATCGACTACCCTGAGGATTATCAGATGATCAAGGATTTCTTCGATGCGGTGAAGATCAATGATCCTTTGCCTGAACTACCCGAGATCACATCCGATCAGCAACGGATCTTCCTGGCAAGCAGAAATATCCTTAATGATTATTTCAATATCAAAAGCAGTGAGATTCAGCTTGGGAAACACAGCATCTATGCACCCTTTAACGGGACATTTACCGACGTGATGCTCGAAGTAGGCTCCATTGCCAATCCCGGTAGCCGCCTGGCAAAGATCATTAACACCGGTATGCTGGAACTGGAAGTCCCTATAAATGTGAACGATGTGAAGTGGATCAGTAAAGGTGATAAAGTGATTGCAAACGCTGAAGATGGTTCCGGTGAATGGACTGGTACCGTGGTAAGGAAAGCTGACTATGTAGATAGAAATACTCAGTCGGTAAGCGTGTTTATCAGTGTACAGAATAATTCGGAAAATCCACTCTATGAAGGACAATACCTGCGGGCATCCTTCGATGGGGAGATAACAGGGAATGCAATGGAAATACCACGCAGGGCTGTCTTCAACAATAACATGGTGTATGTTGTTAATGACAATATTCTACGGAAAGCGGAGATCAATATCCTCAGGATCAACCAGGAAAGCATGATATTTAATGGGTTGGAAGAAGGTGAGTATGTAGTTGTCGAGCCTCTGGTCAATGTAGTTGAAGGCTCAGTAGTAGAGACTTATTAGGCTGTTTTAATATTGTTAAGAGCAGAGATTATGATTAAAAAATTAGTCACAACATTTGTAAAATATCCCTTCTACGCCAACCTGATCATTGCCATCCTTCTCATGGGCGGGGGCTTCGGTCTGTTGACCATGAAAAAGTCTTTCTTCCCGGAAAGGTCTACTACTGATATAGTAGTAAACGTGGTGTATCCGGGGGCCTCCCCGAAAGAGATGGAAGAAGGCGTAACCATGCGTGTGGAAGAAGCCATCAGGGGGATTGTCGGAATCAAATGGGTAAATTCCACCTCATCAGAAAACTTTGCCAATGTCACGGTCACCACTACCGGTGAGTACGATATTGATGAAACATTGATGGAGGTTAAAAATGCAGTTGACGGGATCACATCTTTTCCCGTTGATGCAGAAAGGCCCATAGTATATAAGGTCAGGAGCAGGAGCAATGCGCTCTTTATGAGCCTGGTGGGTGATGTAGACCTGCTCACACTTAAGAAGTATGCCGATGATATTGAACTAGACCTGTATAACTCCGGTGTCATGTCGCAGATCAATGTGTCAGGATACCCGGCACTGGAAATATCGGTGGAAGCTTCAGAAGAGGACCTGCTCAGGCACGACCTCACTTTTAATGAAATATCCCTGGCGATAGCCATGAATAACAGGGATATTTCAGCAGGTATGATCCGTTCCGATGAAGAAGAGATCATGATCCGATCAAGGGCAAAAAGCTATGATCCGGATGAGATCGGTGAGATCATCCTACGGGCTGATGATGACGGGCGCTATTTGCGTATCCGTGATGTAGCACAGGTAAAAATGAAGTTTGCTGATGTACCTAGCGGGGCATACATGAACGGACAGTTGAGCGTTTCTATCCAGATAGCCAAACTTGCTGATGAAGACCTTGCTGAGATCACATCCTTCCTGCAAGATTACATTGAAGAGTTTAATGCGAAACATGATAGCGTTAAGCTCGAGATCACCTATAACTTTTTCGATATACTTGGTGACAGGCTGAACCTCTTATATCGCAACGGGGGTATAGGGCTTGCGCTGGTACTCCTCTCCCTGGGATTATTCCTGAATATCCGTCTCTCTTTATGGGTGGCCTGGGGAATTCCTGCCTCCTTCCTGGGTATGTTCATTATAGCCTCCCTCTATGGCATCACCATCAACATGACCTCCCTCTTCGGGATGATACTCGTAGTAGGGATCCTGGTGGATGATGGCATCGTGATCGCGGAAAATATCTATACCCATTATGAAAGGGGAAAGAGTGCCCGACGTGCAGCCATAGATGGGACAATGGAAATGATCCCGGCTGTAACCACTTCTGTACTTACAACCATTATCGCATTTACGCCTCTAATGTTTTTGGAAGGCCGGATGGAGATGATGTTCGAAATGGCTTTTGTAGTGATCATGAGCCTGTTGTTTTCTCTTGCTGAAGCTTTCTTTGTGCTGCCTGCTCATGTGGGTTCTAGATTTGTGCTTCGAAAAAGCCCTAAGAAGAGCCGCTGGATGAAAATCAGGAGGAGCCTGGACAGGGCCATGGACTTTATGAAGTATAGTCTGTATGCGCCTACACTGCGCTTCATGCTTCGATGGAAATATATTATGATCATAACTCCAATGGCCCTTTTTATGATCACGATTGGCTTGTTCCAGGGCGGTCAGATCAAATCTACCTTCTTTCCTGCCATACCGTTCGATTTCTTTAATGTGAATTTAGCCTTCACACCGGGCTCGGGAGAGAAACAAACATTTGAATACCTCCTGAATTTTGAGGAAGCCATGTGGGAACTGAATGAAGAGATAAAGGAAGATTTTGATTATCCTGAAGGGGTCCTTAATTATACATTTATCTCGCTCGGAAACGCTTTCAATGGAAAGGAAACGGGCGCGCATTCCGGAAACATATTTGTGTTGTTGAGAAACCTGGAGGATGCACCATTGAGCAGCTTCGAGATCGTTGAAATGCTAAGGAAAAAGATAGGGGATGTTCCGGAAGCAGAGAAATTCACCGTTGAGGGGATGGCTACTTTCGGTATACCGGTGTCTATTAGCCTCCTTGGCAAGGACCTGGATGAATTGCAGAATGCCAGGGACTTCATGATGCGTGAGATGGGCAACATCAAGATATTGAAGGATATCAATGATAACAATGCCATTGGGAAGCGTGAAGTGCAGCTTGAACTCAAGCCAAAAGCTTACTTCCTTGGACTTACCCATAGCGATATCAGTGCCCAGGTACGACAGGGTTTTTATGGCGGCCAGGCACAACGATTGCAAATCGGTAAAGACGAGGTGAGGGTGTGGGTGCGCTATCCGAAACAAGACCGGCTCAGCCTTGGGCAAATGGAAGCTATGAAGATCAAAACACCTGTAGGTGATTACCCCCTTTCAGAACTGGCAAATTATGAGATCAGGAGAGGGCCGGTGAACATACAGCACTACAATATGTCACGTGAAGTTAGGATCGATGCCAACCTGGTCGACGCTTATGCTCCTGTACCACCGATCATCGAGGAAATTCGCACTAAAATTGTCCCGAGGATGCAGGAAATGTACCCCGGCATTGAGATTGAATACCAGGGGCAGAAACGCGATAGCGATGAAGCCACGGCAGCTCTTAAGAAATACTTTGGCATCGCCTTTATGATCATCATTTTAATAATCATGATCCACTTCAAATCATTCAGCCAGGGAACGATTGTTCTGATGATGATTCCGCTGGGATGGCTGGGGGCCGTTTGGGGACATGGAATAGAAGGATACCCGGTATCCTTGCTCAGCGCATGGGGAATGGTGGCTCTGTCAGGGGTGATCATCAACGATGCGGTGGTATTCCTGTCGAAGTATAATTCGCTGATAAAGGAAGGCCGGAAGGTGACTGATGCAGTATATGAAGCAGGATTGGCCAGGTTCAGGGCCATCATCCTGACCACCATCACCACTAGCCTCGGGCTGTATCCCATCATTATGGAGGGTAGTTTCCAGGCTCAGTTCCTGATTCCAATGGCCATCGCACTGGCATATGGTGTGATGATAGGAACAATGTTCATACTGGTATTGTTTCCGGTGCTTATATTGGTCCTGAATGACCTGAGAAGGTTCCTCTACAGGCTGTGGACCGGAAATACCAGGACAGCAGAAGAGCTCGAGCCGGCCAATATTTTTGAAAGAAGAGAGATTGAATAACCGATTGACACAACGAATGATGAAAAAAACGAAACATATTCAGATCGGCATAGTATTGTTGGCCCTGTTTCTTATCGGACAAAAGCTGCCAGCCCAGCAAGTTGTTCAGGAAATGTCGCTGGCCAATGCATTGGCTACCGGGCTGGAAAATAACTACCAGATACGCATCTCTGCTGAGAGTGTAAGGATAGCCGAGAACAATAACAGCTGGGGGGCAGCGGGAATGTGGCCTGCCATCTCCCTGGGGGCTTTTCAGAACAACCGATACGATGAGGGTGACAGCTATACCGTACCGGGAGAACGGAATGAGTATTATACCAACGTGATCGCGCCCTATATTAACCTCAACTGGACACTCTTCCGCGGACTAGCAGTGCATATTACTAAAGATAAACTGGGTGCTCTGCAGGAATATTCAGAAGGCTATGCTACCATCGTGGTAGAAAACACCATACAGGGGATCGTGCTGGCGTATTATAATGCATTGTTGCAGGAAGAACTGCTGCAGGTATCGGAGGAGGTCAAAGCTTTGTCGCGCGACCGCTTTAACTATATGTCATTCAAGAAAGAACTTGGTGGAGCCGTAACCTATGATGTGCTCCAGGCAAAAAATGCCTACCTCGATGATTCAACCATCAACCTGCTCCAGCAACTGAACCTTAAGAATGCATACCTGAACCTGAAACTATTACTGGGTGAAGAAGAGGATATACAATACCACCTGACGGATGAATTTACAGTACAACTGAACGACTATTCTATCGACACACTCCTGCAGGCGATGATGTCGAGTAACAGCAACCTGCGCAATCAGTACATCAACCAGGAGATACTGAAGAAAGATGTGAACCTGGCCAAAAGCAATATGTACCCGGTGCTGTCGATGAACGGTGGCTACGATCATTTCAACAGAAGGGTCAAATATACTGATGTTGATCCTGCGTACACCAACAGCATGGATTATTATGCCAACTTTACCTTGAGTTTCAACCTTTTCAATGGTGGCAACGTCAGGCGTGGGATCAGGAACGCGAAAATCGGTGAGCAGATCGGGCAACTCGAGATAAAAGAGCTGGAGATCAGCCTTTCTAACCTCATGAAGAATGATTTCGACCTCTATGAGATCAGGAAAGAGCTCTACCTGGTGTCTGTCGCCAACCTGGAAAGCGCCAGTCTGAACATGGAGATCTCTACGGAGAAATTCCGCTCCGGAGCCATCAATTCATTTAACTTCCGTGATGTGCAGGTGATCTACCTTCGCGCTGCCGCCGGGAAGTACCAGGCGATATATAACCTCATCGATATTCAGATGGAATTGCTGAGACTGTCGGGTGGGATCATTTCAGAATTTTAAATTTTGAGTTTTGAGTTTTGAATTAGTTCAAAGTTCAGAGCTCAGAGTTCAAAGTAGTAATGTCAGATGTTGAGCCGGTATTAATTAAATTCACAATCTTTGTAAAAAGTACCAGCATGTTCGTTTCTCCCAAGAAGGCCCTTGGCCAGCATTTCCTTACTGACCGGAACATAGCAGAGAAGATCGTATCTGCTGTTCCCGGTGCTCCTGCTGTGATACTAGAGATCGGACCGGGAACAGGGATGCTGAGCGGATTGCTTCTGGAAAGACCTGAGTTGGATCCCATGTTTATTGAAACGGATCGTGAGGCTGTAGATTACCTGGCATCGAAATTTCCGGAGATCGAAGAAAAACTATTTCATGAGGACTTTCTGAAAACAAACCTCAAAACCCTGATAAACGGGCAGTACCAGATCGTGGGTAACCTGCCATACAACATTTCAAGCCAGATATTTTTTCGCATGCTGGAAGACCGCGACAGGCTTCGCTCGGCTGTAGTCATGATACAGAAAGAAGTTGCGGAACGCATCAGGTCAGGGCCTGGAAATAAGGTTTACGGCATCCTGAGTGTTTTGCTACAAACCTGGTTCGATATCGAATATCTTTTTACAGTTTCTGAAAATGTGTTTCACCCGCCTCCAAAAGTGAAATCGGCAGTGATCAGGCTAAGCCGAAATGAAACAGTTGATATCGGCTGTGATCCGGCATTATATTTCAGGGTGGTCAAGGCAGGTTTTAACCAGCGCCGCAAAACATTGAGAAATTCATTGAAGCAAATTATCGGCGATAAGGATACCTCAGCCATCAGCGAGATGCTCAGCAAGAGAGCAGAACAGCTTTCCGTAGAAGAATTCATCAGCCTGGCCAATCACCTTAAATAGTACCGAGTACTGAGTACCGAGTTCTCATGTCTCAAGTCTCAAGTCTCAGACCTCGTCTCCCCTCAGGATCCGAAACCTCCTCCTCGCATCAATGGTATAGATGCTGCCGGGGTATTGCCTGAGCAACTGCTGATAAAGTTCCATGGCCTTTTCTTTGTCTTCAAATACTTCTTCTTGTAGTATGGCCCTGCGGTACAGGGCATCGTCGGCCAGGATATCTTCCGGATATTCGGTAAGGAGCTCGTGATAGAGGCTGTCTGCTTGCGTAAATTCTCCCTGCCTGATCCTGATCTCTGCTTTGCTGAACAAGACCTCATCGAAGAGGGGGTGCCAGGCTGATAGCAGCATGATAGAATCCAGGGTGGCATAAGCTTCTTCGTATTTATTCTGATAAAGCAGCAGTTCGGCATTGGCATAATAGCGCAATCCCGCATAACTGCTGTCTGCTTCTATATTGTCGGCAATGTGAAGCGAAAGCTCCAGTGCATCATTGGCGATCAGCTTGGAGGTGGCTGCTTTTAATACATCCAGTTGTGCTTTTGCCCATTCAAACTCTCCGATATAATAGGTGAGCCAGGCATTCTTCAGCTTGGCCTGGTGGCCGATGGGCTCATTCTTAAAGGCTTTGTCTACCTGTGAGTACAGGAGCGTGGCCTCCCACACCTCTCCCTGGAAGAGGTAGATGTCTGCCAGCTCTATCTTACAACGGGCCCTCGCAATGCTTTCCGGTCCGGGTATGGCAATGGCCAGGGTCAGGTTTTCTATGGCTTTTGTCTCTTTGTTCAGGTGAAAAGCCTGTATATGTGCCAGATCACGCAGCAATTGCATGGTCTGCTGCTGCACCCCAAACTCATCAATGGCTTCCAGGTAAGCCGATTCCAACTCCAGCATTGCTTCATTTTCTATCATGATATCGTTGGCGATCTGCCTGTAGCGTGTTTCCAGGAATCCTATCAGCCCATTCAGGTATAGAGGAGAGTCCTTGCCCTTGCTGAGGATATATTCATATGATTCCAGGGCAGCATCGTAGTCGGAATTCATGAGTGCCAGCTCCGCAACATCCAGCACCCTGTATCCATCTTCACGGAAGCGTCTGTCGAGGGAGCGTGCCTGGGTAAATGCAAATGAAAAGTCTTTTTGCTGTACCGAGAGCCAGAGCAACAGCTCATTCAGGTAAACAGCTTCCGGGTTTTCCTGGTACCTGATAAGCAGGCTTTCCCTCAGAATATCAGGTAGATTATCTTCTATGTCACGTCCCATGGCAGTCTGTAGCCTGTTCTGTACATTTTCCCTGGCCTCAGGAACCTCTTCGAGGTGATCCAGGAAAGTTTCTACCATCTCCCGGTAGTTTCCGTTCCTTTCGTACATGCTTGCCAGTTCTATCTGAAATGAATATTCACCCTTCATCAGCAGCTTTCCCTGCTGGTAGGTCAGGATGGCATATTCAGGCTGGCCCCTCAAATAGAAAGCGCTGGCAATCTGTTTGATCTCATGTAAGTTGGCAGGAAGGTTTTTGATCACACCCTCAAACACCCGCTCAGCTTTTTCTGTTTCTGCACTACGTATGTACACATACCCCAGGTCAACCCTGTAGCGCAATTGTCCCTGATTATTTTTGCCCTGTTTTTTAGTCAATTTCTCCGCATCACGGTATTCCCTGAGCTCCATCATTGAATAGAGGGCATAGGTGTAATTGGTATGAGTGGGATCTTTCTCATATAGTTCACGGAAGATGTTCAGGCACTTCTCATACTCACGATTCTGGTAATACTGTATGCCCAGGCGCTGCAGGTCACGATCCTGGTCGGGCTTATTGGTAGGTGTAATCAGCTGTGAATATACCGGCGCCACTGCTGCCAGCAGCAGTGTCAAAACAAGTATATGTCTGAGGATCCTCATGAAAATAAGTTTGACCGTTTGAGGTCGCTAAGTATATTGCCTGCTAGTTGATCAGGTCGAAGCCGGTATATGGCCTCAGTGCCTCAGGGATGCTGATCCCTTTTTCCGATTGCATGTTTTCCAGCAGGGCGGCCACTATCCTCGGTAACGCCAATGCGCTTCCGTTTAGTGTATGAGCCAGCTGTGTTTTTCCATCCTCGTCGCGGAAACGTAGCTTCATACGATTCGATTGAAAGGCTTCGAAGTTAGATACGGAGCTTACTTCCAGCCAGCGTTTTTGTGCAGCAGAATAAACTTCGAAATCGTAGGTGAGGGCGGAGGTAAAACTGATATCACCGCCACAGAGCCTCAGAACACGGTAAGGGAGTTCCAGCTTTTCCAGCAGGGATGCCACATAAATGCGCATCTCTTCCAGTGTCTCATAAGACTTTTCAGGATAGCTGATCTGCACAATCTCCACCTTGTCGAACTGGTGCAACCTGTTCAATCCACGTACATCTTTGCCGTATGAACCGGCCTCACGACGGAAACAGCTGGAGTAAGCCACATTTTTAATAGGCAGCTCACCGGGATTCAGGATCACATCGCGGTAAATATTGGTAATGGGTACTTCAGCCGTGGGAATGGCGTATAAATTGTCTTCAGTCATGTGGTACATCTGACCGTCTTTGTCAGGTAGCTGACCGGTGCCATATGCCGAATCCTCATTCACAAAAAGAGGTGGCTGGTATTCACTATACCCGGCTTTGAGCCCCTCCTCAAGGAAAAAGTTGATCAGCGCACGCTGAAGCCTGGCCCCTTTGCCTTTATAAAATGGAAAACCTGCACCTGTTACCTTAGCACCCAGGTCGAAATCTATGATATCGTATTTTTTTGCCAGCTCCCAGTGGGGTACGGGCTCAAATGCAAAAGTGACTTCAAAATCTTTGGATTCGATGAGCTCATTGTCTTCTTCGCTCTTTCCTGCCGGGACGGAAGGGTGGGGGAGGTTAGGCAGGAGAATCAGCTTCTCATTCAGCTTGGCGATGATCTCATCCAGCAATACTCCCATTGCCTGGGTTCCCTTTTTCAGCTCGGCAGATTTTTCCTTCAGCGCACCGGCTTCACCACCTTTTCCGCTCTTGAAAAGTATGCCGATCTCTTTCGCCAGCTTATTGGCCTCGGCAAGGCTGTCGTCCATTTTTTTCTGTGTCTCCCTGCGCTTTTGATCCAGCTCAATGATCTCATGAACCAGCACTTCAGCATCGAAGTTCTTGATGCGCAGCAATTCTATTACCCTTTTAGGGTCTTCATTGATTATATTCAGTTGGAGCATAGTGTATTTTTTGTAAAAATAAGAAACACTTTCATCACATGTTCGATCTGGAACAAAAAATCCTCCCCGGCATCGCTGGAGAGGATCATCAATCCTTTATGATTGCGAGATATTATTTTTCACCTTCGTTTTCTTCAACCACAACACTGACATAAGATTTGTTGTTCCTTCTTTTTCTGAACTCAACCTTACCGTCAACAAGGGCAAAAAGCGTATGGTCTTTTCCCATGCCTACGTTGAGACCGGGATTGTGGGTTGTCCCTCTCTGGCGAATGATAATGTTACCGGCTTTGGCAATCTGTCCGCCATAAATTTTAACGCCGAGTCGTTTACTTTGTGATTCGCGACCGTTATTTGAACTACCGGCACCTTTTTTATGAGCCATTATATTATTTTTTTAGTGTTTTCTGATTATTTGTCTTCTTTCTTGTCATCGTCAGCCTTTTTGGCTTTCGGTGCAACCTTTGGCTTGGCTTCTGCTTTTGGAGCCGCCTTTTTGGCTGATGCTTTAGGAGCCGCTTTCTTAGCTGCAGGCTTCTTGGGAGCTTCTTTTTTTACTTCAGCTTTTGGCTTTGCAGCTGCTTTAGGCTTTGCAGGGGCCTTAGGCTTAGCTTCCTTCTTTTCTGCTTTAGGGGCAGCAGGAGCTTCTTCCTTTTTAGCTTTCGGAGCTGCAGCCTTCGGAGCGTTTTCAAGGATGTTCTCGATCACAAGCCTGGTCATATATTGTCTGTGGCCGTTCAGCTTCTGGTAACCTTTTCTTCTCTTTTTCTTGAAAACAAGGACCTTATCACCCTTCATATGCTCGAGGATCTTAGCACTGACAACAGCACCTTTGATCACCGGCGTTCCAATATTGATCTTTCCATCATTGTCAATCAACATGACATCAGAAAATTCAACTTTAGAACCTTCTTTTTCTTCCAGCCTGTGGACAAAAATCTCCTGTTTTTTTTCAACCTTGAACTGCTGTCCGGCTATTTCTACGATCGCGTACATCTATTATTATTTTACTAATCTGTCAAAAATGGAGTGCAAAATTAGTAAAAATAATTATTGTACAAAGGTTTTGCCTGTTTTTTTTGAGAATAAATGCTTCGCGTTGACCAGATAAACCCCTCCGAGGATCATGAGGATCCACAGCAGAAAGTTCCATTCCAGCTGCTCCCCATCGAGGATGCCCCAGGCGATGGCCACGATGGGAATCATGTAGGTAACCGAGGCAGCAAAGAGCGCAGTGGTCATTTTTATCAGCTTATTGAAGAAAACAAGAGCCAGTGCGGTGCCGATAACCGACAGTATGCTGATATATCCCAATCCGGCCCAGGCTTCCTGCGTATTCCGGAGGGCATATATGAAATCGGTAAAAAATAAGAGGTAGACGCATACCGGCAGCCCGATAATGAGGAAGCTAAAGGCTGTTATGGAAACAGCATCGAGTTCAACCAGGTAGGTTTTGATGATATTAACGGAGGTGGCATAAAAAACAGTGGCGATCAGGATGTATATAGCATAGCTGAAGGTGAAGGCAAATCCACCGTCACCGCTGAAATGGATCAGCCCTACCGCTCCCGCCAGGCCCAGGAAAACACCTGCAATGTTATGCCATCTGGGCTTAAGGTGAAAAAAGGCCAGCCCGATCACCAGTGTGAACAAGGTGGTGAGCGAATTCAATATTCCGGCAGTGTTGCTGTCGATATTTGTCTGAGCATACGCATATAGAAAAGCGGGCGCCCCATTGCTGATCACCCCTACAATGGCAAGTATGATCCAGTGTTTCCTTTTTACCCGCCGCAAACGCATCAGCGCAGGAGGGATAAGCACGATGAATGTGATGACTATACGCAATGCGCCAACAATGCTGCTGTCGCCACCGAAGCTTTCAAGGCCATACTTAATAAGGATAAAGGAACTACCCCAGGTTAGTACCAGCCCAAGGAGGATAAACCAGGGGATATATAAAGGGTTTTTGGCAATCATGATGAGGCAAAAGTAATTAAAACCCTAACTAGTGCATAGTTCCTGGTGCCAGGTGCCTAATGAGAAGGAATAGTGTAAATTGTATAAATAACTTTAAATACTCTAAATACTCTAAATACTTTAAGTACTCTAAAATACTTTAAGTACTCTAAATACTTTAAGTACTAAACCGCCACCTCTACAATTATTTATTATATTTGCGTCGATAATCCTTTTAATAATTAAAATACTACAGTAATGAAAAGAACTTTTCTCTTTCTTCTCGCAATTGCTTTTCTGAGCGTGAACAGCTTCGCCCAGTCAGTAATTTACGAGGATGACTTCGAAGCCTATAATGTAGGCGAGTATCTGGCCGTTCAAGCACCTGAATGGACAACCTGGAGCAATGCTCCCGGTACCGATGAAGATGCATTTATCAGTGATGATTATGCTCTGAGCCCAACCAAGTCTGTTAAAATTGAAGGAGCCGTAACCGACCTCGTACTTCCATTTGGCGACAAACAAAACGGTGTTTTTGAAGTAGCCTTCTCACTATATATTGAGACTGGCTTTGGTGGATATTACAACTTGCAGCACTATGAAGCTGTTGGAACAGAGTGGGCCATTGAGGTTTTCTTTGGTTCTGCCGGAGCAGGTGAACTCAAAACAGATAACATTACCACACCATTTAGTTTTTCCAATGGTGCATGGATCGATATCATTCATGAAATTGATCTGGATAGTGATGAAGCCAAGATTTATTTCGACGGAACCCTGGTTCACACATGGGTGTGGAGTACACAATCAGGTGGCGGAGCAGGAGCCAACCAGCTCGGCGCACTGAATATTTATGCCAGTGCACTTTCTGGTGATGATCCAACCTTCTATTTGGATGATATTTCTTATACTCAGATTTTTGCTCCTATCTATGAAGATGACTTCGAAGATTATACTGTTGGTGATTATATCGCAGTTGTTGAGCCTGAGTTTTATACAACCTGGAGTAATGCTCCCGGTTCTGCTGAAGATGCCCTTATAGTTGATGAACAGGCATATAGTGGTGATAACTCAGTTGAGGTTGAAGGTGGTACTGACCTTATCTTCAAACTTGGTGACAAATCTGCCGGTGTATTTGATGTAAACTGGATGATGTATGTTCCTACAGGTTTTGCAGGATACTATAATTTCCAGCATATGGAAGCTCCCGGTAATGAGTGGGCTGTTGAAGTATATTTCAATACTGATGGCAGTGGCGAATGTATCGCTGATGGTATAACTATCCCATTTGCTTTTACACATGATACATGGATGAGCGTTGAACATATGATCAATCTCGATGATGACCTGGCAGAAATGTACGTAGATGGCTCATTGATCCATGCATGGGTATGGAGCACACAGGCCAGCGGCGGCGCCGGAACCAACCAGCTTGGTGGCGTTGACTTCTTTGCCGGTGCACACACAGGTGAAACACCAGCCTATTATTTTGATGATGTTTTCTTCTTGCAAACAGGTGGTGCTACCGATCCTGCGATCGAACTAGTACCCATGATGTTTGATGATACCATCGCACAGGGAACCACAGCCGATAAAGACCTTATGGTAAGCAATATCGGTGGAGCAGATCTCGAATATGAAATTTCTGTTGTATATGAGGTTAGCGGTAAAAAATCAGAAGTTGTTGTGCCGATGACAAATAGCATGATCTTCGCACACACCAATGCTGAGTTTGAAGTTGTTAGCCTTCCGAATCCAGGTGGATATCCTCCTCCAACGGATGACGTAACCCTGAACTATGACGGCCCGAACAACAGTTCTGTTGGTCTGACCGGTCCTAATGCATGGGAAGCTGCTGCCAAATTCCCTGCTGCTATGGTGAACCAATATGCGGGTATGGAACTTTATCAGGTGAGGGTTTTTGTAAACGACCCCGACCCTGCTGATGACATGGCCGTAAAAGTATATGGTATGAACCAGGATTACCTGCCAGGTGCATTGCTCGCTGAAAAAGCGTTTGCTCCACTGATGCTCGATTGGAATACCATCACACTGGATACTCCTATCCCCGTTACAGGTGAAGATCTCTGGGTTGCATGTTATACCAACCAGACTACTTCCACAACTCACGCTATCGGAACTGATGCTGGTCCTGCCGTTTATAATGGTGACTGGATTAGCACAGGCCCGGGCTGGGGACACCTTGCTCCCGGTATCGACCAGAACTGGAACATCCAGGGTGTTCTCCAGGGAGATCCTATCGAAGGATGGCTCTCAGTTGATCCTGACGGAGGAACAGTTGTTGCTGGTGACTTCGATGATTTGACTGTAACTTATGACGCATCCGACCTTATATTGGGAACCTATAATGCGAAGTTCGTATTTATCACCAATGCTCCTGAAAACCAATACCTTGAACTTCCTGTTACACTGACAGTAGTTGATGGTACAGGCATTGGCGAAGGCGAAGGCTCACGCATCGAAATGCTGGTATATCCTAATCCTGCCAGGAATGTAGTAAATGTACAGTCTAATATTAATATTGACAGGCTGAGTATTTACAATCATATTGGACAGGTAGTAAGTGAAGTTCTTGTTGGCAACACAACAGCCAATGTAAATATCGACGGTATCGAATCAGGTGTATATTTCATCCGTATCGAAACTGCTGATGGCTACACAACACAGAAACTTGTGATCGAATAATCGATCTTTGTATAAAATTGAAAGGCCGGTGGTTTTCTGCCGGTCTTTTTTTATTCACTGTTTCACTGTTTCACTGTTTCACTGTTCCACTGTTCCACTGTTCCACTGTTCCACTGTTCTATTGTTCCACTGTTTCACTGTTCTATTGTTGTTTTAACCATTGAACCGTGAAGTATGACATCGAACTGCGTAGCAGTTCTTTACTTGTAGCCAGAAATTAACCACCGGGGCATATTTTACCGCGTAGCGGTTATTCAAAGGGTCTCCTGTTCCCTGTCCCTGGAAAAATTTTGCAAAAAATTTTTACTTCATGCAACCATTTCTTCGCGCATATTGTCTTAGAGTCAAGTTTCGCAATTTTTACGTACTGGAAACGACAATTGCTTACTTGCTTAATGAACTGGTTTATAAATAATTAAACCTGAAATTGATAAAGCCGATAGCTTTATACTGGTTCTTTTTTTGTATGACCGTTCATAAAGAATTAAGTTAGATTATTTGCACTGTTTTACAACTTATGGACAACAATTACCAGATTAATCTTCCTGCCGGGATGCACCCAACGCATCCTGATCATTCTACTACAGTAACACCCTCCCTGGCTGCAATCCCTGCGGACCGGGATTTTTATTCCAATACAATACATTCGAACAGCATATTTAACATGCAAGAAATCAGTGCTTTAAGCGCTGAATCTAAGGATATTTTCACATTCAATCTTTTTACAAATTAAAAAAAGGAGGTAAACGACATTATTATGAACACAAAGCATTGCAAATCAATCCAGTACGAAACGAATTAGTCGAAGGGGCATTATTTTTTTAGCAATTAATTGTTTATATGTTGAAACATTTTATTTCAATTTGCGTATCGAAGCCTAGGAAAAATATCATAATGTCAATATATTCAATTAGTTACATCTTGTGTCCGACTTTTTTTTTAGAATATGTGAAATTTGTGTTAAATAACATCAATAAATTTTTATTTTTGCGTTTTATCAATACGTTTGTATTTTTAAAATATAAATTAGAACTAATCTAAATATTTTCAGTTTATTAACTTTAAAACTCCAAGTTATGAAAAATGCTACTAAGCTAGTATGGTTGGTGATGCTTTTCGCGTCATCAATCGTTTTTGCATTTGGTCAAACAGATGCAAAAATGTCCATGGAGCAGTTAATTGCTCACGACCAAAGTGTGGTCGTTTATTCTGATGGGGATTTTGACCTATCAGTTCCTGCACAAAACCGTGCAGTAAAAGCAATTCTGATCGATGAGACATTTGACACGCAGCTTCCTGCGACCTGGCCTCAATTACAGTACAGCGGTACTGGATTATGGGGATGGGTACCAGGTATCCCTGCACCGGGTGGTTATCAGCCGTTAAATTCGGATGGTAATTTTGCCGCTTGCAACGGGTATACACCTGGCGGACAGGTTTTTGATGTTGGGTTGTTTACCCCATCAATGGACATGTCAGCTGCAGCCGGTCCTGATGTTACTCTCGATTTCGACAGGAACTTTCAGGATTTTGCTGGTAACGGTGATTTCCAATGTAGGGTATATTCCGGTGGAACTGCTCTCGCAAATCTTGAATTAACACTCGTAAACGTCACTTCTGATGATCCATCAACAGGTGTTCATAACACTTTTGTTCTGGACCCAACTACTTTTGCTGATGCATCAGATGTATATGTTGAATGGTGGTATTCATGTAACACCGGTACTGCATGGGGTCTTGGCATCGACAACGTTGTTATTAACCTCGTACTGCCTCCGGGCGAAATGTGGGGTTATGTATTTAACGGTGGCGGCCTTTCTATTTATGGCGCTACAGTTGGTATCGAAGCAGAAGGACTCCTTACTACTACTGATCCTACAGGATGGTATTCTTTACCAACTGTTCCCGGTGGTATGCAAGAGGCTTATGCCTGGAAAGCAGGTTACAATGTAACAATTGAAATGGTAAATATTCTGCCCGCGGGATCAGTTCAACAAGATTTTATTCTTGCTGCACCTACCATGATCGTTTCACC
>JAOZTN010000029.1:0-19065 GCA_029942245.1 Bacteroidales bacterium
TATACAATATACAATAGCATTGGAGAGGTGGTATATCAGGTTGAAGACCGAAATATGCCTACAGGCAGTCACAAAATCTTCTGGTCACCAAACCACCTTCCTATAGGAATGTATTACGGAGTACTGAGGAGCAAAGAAGGCGTATCGGTTGTAAAGATGCTAAAACAATGAAACAGTGAATCAATGCAACAGTACAACAGTGAAACAATGGAACAGTGAAAACTCTACTCCCTATTCCTTATCAGCCTTCCCATATGCCGCAATGATCTTCCTTACCAGCTTATGCCTGACGATGTCACTTTCGTCGAGGTAAATGAAGTCAATGTCTTCTGTGTTTTTGAGGATATTGGAAGCATGGATGAGCCCTGATTCCTGCCTGGGTGGCAGATCGATCTGGGTGATGTCACCGGTAACGATGAATTTCGACGATTTTCCCATGCGGGTCAGGAACATTTTCAGCTGGTTGGGAGTAGTATTTTGCGCCTCGTCGAGGATGGCAAATGCTTTGTCGAGGGTACGCCCGCGCATAAACGCCAGCGGAGCTACCTCAATGGTGCCGTCTTCCAGGTATGAAAGCAGCTTCTGAGTGGGAAGCATATCCCGAAGGGCATCATATAAGGGCTGCAAATACGGATCCAACTTGTCCTTCAGGTCGCCGGGCAAAAATCCGAGGTTCTCACCGGCTTCAACGGCAGGCCTGGTCAGGATGATACGCTTCACCTCTTTATTTTTCAGGGCACGAACCGCAAGGGCAACGGCAGTATATGTTTTTCCTGTTCCGGCGGGGCCGATGGCGAAGACAAGGTCGTGCCTGTCGCTGGCTTCCACCATCTTGCGCTGATTTACCGTACGGGCTTTTATCAATAATCCCTCACGCCCGAAAACCAGCACGTCGTCATTTTTTTCTGATTTGGCCTGCTTTTCCGCTTCTACAGTCTCTGTGCCCATGATCTGCATAACATCATTCTCGGTGAGTTTCCCAAAACGATCGAAGGAAGTCAGTAACAATACAAACCTGCGTTCAAATTCTTTGAGTTCCTTTTCCGGCCCTGCGGTTATAACCGTATCACCCCGGGCAGTGATCTTAAGCTGAGGAAACAGCTTTTTGATGAGGTTAATATTGCTGTCATTCACCCCGTAAATTTCGAGGGGACTGTATGCTTCTATGCTTATGGTTCGTTCGTTCATATAGCAGCAAAATTAGTCAATATTTGATACTGGATGTTGGTTTCTGGTTTCTGGTCACCTCACCCCACCGCCCAAATAATATTTTGTTTACTTTTGAAGTCATAAAAACCCAGCTTAACGAGAAAATACATGCCAGTAATCACATTGACCAGCGATTGGGGAACGAAAGACCACTACCTGGCTTCTGTAAAGGGGGCGATCCTGAAACAGATTCCGGAAGCCCGTATCATCGACATCTCCCATCATATTCCACCGCATAACCTGACCCAGGCCGCTTTTATCATTAAAAATTGCTATCGTGATTTCCCGGAGGGAACCATTCATATCATTGGGATCAGTACTGAGGAATCAGAAAATACACCTCATACGGTGGTGTTTGCCGACGGGCAGTATTTTATAGGTGCCGACAACGGTATTTTTTCACTGATATTCGACAAGCCACCGGAAAAGGTCATTGAGATCAACCTGATGCAGGATTCAGAATTTTTCACCTTCTCCTCACGCGATCGCTTTGTCAAAACCGCTGCTGAAATCATCAAGGGTGAAGACATTGAGAAGTTGGGTCATGTTCGGGAATTGCTGAACGAAAAGTTCCTCTTCGCCCCTGTAGTGGATCAGGATGTGATCAAAGGGATGGTGATTTATGTCGATAACTACAACAATGTGATCACCAACATCAGCAAAGAGAAGTTCAAAGAGGTAGGTAAGAACAGAAAGTTTACCATCACTTTCCGGGGTGAAGAGATCCATAACATTCGCGATTCATATTCAGATGTGCCGGTAGGAGAGATCCTTGCCCTCTTTGGATGCAATGGCCACCTCGAGATCGCCATGAACAACGGCAAAGCAGGTAGCCTTCTTGGGCTCAACCCCGATGATCCGGTCAGGGTGGAATTCCACGATTAGCCCCCCTCTGTGTCTCCCTCCGGATAGGGGGAGAAGATGTGAAGATTGAGCGATTTGATGATGTAGCGATGTAGCGATTTGGTGATTTTCGATGTTAATTTCAATTGTTAAATTTGTCTTCTTAACCGTCATTATTCTTTTCCTATGATCAATATAAAGACCAAACATTTGTTTCTATTCATTATCCTGAATGTGCTACTGATCATCTGCATATCATTCGGAATAAACTATGCATATTCTAAACTTTTCTGGAGCAATAGAGTGAGTATTCATTCAGGGGTGAATTCAAACGAGTACATAGGCTCTGAAAAACCGGATACATTGACACAGGCATATGTTGGTCAGGCATACAAGATCGGAACAGCATTTGAAGTATACAAGCCCCAAGATCCCCTCTTAAAAGTTGTAAGTGAAAATCATGGAGCACTGGAGCTGGCAGTAGCTTCGGGAGATGAACATTTTTCAAATCTGGCAAAACCCAGAGATGCAATCATCAGGAAAGTTGGGGAAGGTGACCTTATCTTTTCTATTCCATCATATACAGATGAAAACGTGCGATCGATCATTTTTGGCAATGAAAGCAAGGTGTTCCTGGAACTGAATAATTCCAACAATATCCTGATAGATACCAGAAACCTTAGCCTGAATAAGGAAGGGATACTCACGGTAAATGATGTTTATCTGAATTGGGAAGGCGGTGGCGTTTCGCTTTCAGAATACCTCCACAAATTGAACTTGCGGATTCTGGAAGCAAATATCAAGATTGATTCACTGGAAAACCTGATTCCAAAATAACTGTCATCATCACTGAAACAGTGAAACCATGAAACAGTGAAACCATGAAACAGTGAAACCATGAAACAGTGAAACAGTGAAACAATCCCCCCTCTCATACTAAGAATTAGCTAAACACGTTTGCAATAAAATCACTAATTTAGCGCCTTGTTTCAGAAACCCTTATTATAAAAAATGTTCGCACTGCTGCGTAAGGAAATCGAAAACTTTTTAAGCTCACTTATCGCGTATATCGTGATCGTGGTTTTCTTGCTTGTGGTAAGCTTTTTCCTTTGGGTCATCAGCTTCGGACAAAATATTCTCACCAACGGTTATGCCAGCATCGACGGCCTGTTTGCCATAGCGCCCATGGTATTCCTCTTCCTCATCCCGGCCATCACCATGCGCATGTTTGCGGAAGAGAAAAAAGGGGGCACGATTGAGATGCTTCTCACACAGCCATTGACAGACCTGCAGATCATCCTGGCCAAGTTTTTTGCCGGGCTAATCCTGGTAGTGTTTGCCCTGCTGCCAACGCTGGTGTATTATTATTCGGTGTATCAGCTGGGATTGCCGCCGGGCAATATCGATTCGGGTGCCATGTGGGGATCGTATATCGGACTGCTGTTCCTGGGGGCCACCTTTGTGGCTATCGGTTTGTTTGCCTCATCCATCACCGATAACCAGATCGTGTCCTTCATCGTGGCAGCGCTGATCTCGGCATTCTTTTATGTGGGATTCGAATTTATCTGGCCACTGGATATTTTCAGTAATGTTGGCCTGATCATCTCGTCTCTGGGGATCTTATCTCATTACGATTCGATCAGCCGTGGGGTGATCGACAGCAGGGACCTGATATATTTTATAAGTGTGATTGCATTCTTCCTGATGCTGACGAGGTTCTCGCTGGCTAGCAGGAAATGGTAATATAATTGAGTAAATACAATGAGCAATAAAAAGATAAACCAGAAACGTAGCAGCTGGATCCGGCTTGCCCTGGGTATCGTGATCATTGTGTTTGTCAATATCATCAGCATGCAGCTGTTTACACGCCTCGACCTGACTGCCGAAAAGCGTTATACTGTTAGTGAAGACACGCGTGCTCTTCTCCGCCAGCTCGACGACATCGTATATTTCCAGGTGTACCTGGAAGGCTCTATGCCACCTCGCTACGAAAGGCTGCAACGAGCCACAAGGGAGATGCTGGACGAATTCAGGGTTTATTCCGACAATATACAATACGAGTTTATCAACCCTACAACCAGCAGTGATCCTGAAGAAAGGTACAATACCCATGAAAACCTGAAGGCCCGGGGTCTGGTTGCTGTTCCACTGAGGGAAGACGATGCTGAAGGGGTCAAATTTCAGCAGATATTCCCCGGTATCATCCTTTCATATAAATCTATGGAGCAGCCGCTGCAGCTGCTGCGTTCTGAACTGGGTGCTTCGGAGGATGAGATGGTGAACCGTGCCATTGAAGACATAGAGTTTAACCTGGCCTATGCCATCAATCTGGTTACTAACGAAACCAAACCCAAGATCGCCTTTATCGAAGGCCATGGTGAATATGAGCTGAGGCGTGTGGCCGATGTGACACGCTCATTGCAGGAAAAATACCTGGTTGAAAGGGTCAGGCTGAATGAAAGGGTAAATGCCCTTACCGAACGCGAACAGTCCGACTCGTCAGGCCTGGTGGTCAGAAATAAATTTCAGGCTATTGTGATCGCTGCCCCGGATTCGCTGTTCAGCGAAAAAGATAAGTTCATCATCGACCAGTATGTGATGCACGGGGGCAAGATCCTCTGGCTGGTGGATCCGATATTCGCCAGTATGGACAGCCTGCAGTATGGGGGTGCCACCATGGGTGTTACCAACGATATCAACCTTGATGATATGCTCTTCAACTATGGTGTCAGGCTGAATACCGACCTCATCATGGATATGATTGCCCTGCCCATTCCGATCACCACCGGAGAAGTGGCCGGGCAACCACAAATAGATTTCTTCCCGTGGTTCTATTTCCCACTTGTCACGCCCCAGATCAACCATCCGGTGGTTAGCAATCTGAGTGCCGTGATGACAAACTTTGTGAGCAGCATCGATACCATCCGGATACCCGGAATTAAAAAGACATACCTGCTGAATTCATCTCCTTATTCAAGGAGCATGAATGCACCGGTCTACATCAACCTGGATATTATCGGCTACGAGCCTGATGAGTCCTTGTATACAGAGGAATTCCTGCCGGTGGCAGTCTTGCTGGAAGGAAATTTTACTTCACTTTACAAAAACAGGATATCACCAAGCCTGATGTACAGCAAAGAGATGGGTTTTGTCGAAAAAAGCACACATACTTCCATGATCGTGGTGGCCGACGGGGATGTGATCCGCAACCAGCTGCATTATTCGCAGGCTTACCCCCTGGCACTGGGTTACGATCAATGGACAGAACAAACCTTTGGCAACAAGAAATTCATATTAAATGCCATCGACTACCTGACGGAGGGGTCTGAGCTCATCACCATTCGCTCCCGCGAACTACAGCTCCGGATGCTTGACAATACATACCTGAAGAACAATCACCTGAAGTGGAAGCTCATCAACGTGGCTATTCCACCGCTGCTGGTGATCATATTCGGCATCATTTATGTTCTTCTCCGAAGGAAAAGATTTACTGCAAAACGGACTCAAAAGAAATGAAAAAAAATAAATTCCTGCTTATCCTGACAATCCTGGTGGTGATCATCGGTATTCTTTTCGTCGTGAACAAAAGGTATACCACCCTTGATGATGCTGAAAGCGGCTTTGCCCTTGCAGATACCGCTTCTATTACCAAGATCTTCATGGTAGATAAGAATAACAGGAGCGTGATGCTGGTCAAGGAAAAGCCGGGAAAATGGACCTTGAACGACAATCTGTCTTCACAAAATTATAATGTGAACATGCTGCTGCGGACCATAAAAGACCTCACCGTGCGATACCCCGTATCCCATGCGCAACGTGATAACGTGATCCGTCGCCTGGCTACCCTCTCACGAAAGGTGGAGATCTACCAGTCGGCATACCGCATCAACCTCTTTAATACAATCAAGCTCTTCTCTTATGAGAAGCTGGCACGAACCTATTATGTGGGCGATGCCACACAGGATAATATGGGTACCTACGTTCAGATGGAAGGGGCGCAACAGCCTTATGTGGTATTCCTGCCAAGCTTAAGAGGTTTTGTATATCCACGTTATTCTACCGACGAGGATGACTGGCGCGACCAGACCATCTTCCGTACACCCCTGCAGGACTTCAAATCGGTGAAAATCGAATTCATGGAGATGCCTGAAGAATCCTTTACGGTTGAGGCCGATCCGGACGGGAACCTTGAACTAAAACTATTGAACAATGATCAGGCTCTGCCATACGATACCCTGAGGATGCTTCAGTTTGTGACCTCCTTTAAGGATGTCAGGTATGAGTCGGTACTGAACAATAAACTGGAGGCATCCTATATCGATTCTATTGCTTCCGGACCTGTGTCGCATATCATTACCCTGCGCGAAAGAGATGGCGATGTGTTTGATGTGACAACTTTCCGCAAAGGTGGATTTGCCGAACTTTACAACATGGACGGGGCAGCCCTGGAACCTTTCGACCTCGACCGCCTGTATGCATTCTTAAATGGTGGAGAGGACTTTGTGCTGATACAATACTTTGTATTCGACAAGGTGCTCCGCCCTGCTTCATATCTGAGGAATATCAAATAGTGACCAGCCTGATGGGCTACAAAATATAGCTTTGAGACTCCTGATCCTTACACAGTATTACCCGCCGGAAACCGGTGCCGCACAAAACCGCTTGCATGAGCTGGCTGTCAGGCTCAAAAAGTTGGGAGTGGAGGTGAAGGTTGTCACAGCCATGCCCAACTACCCCCATATGAAAATATATGAAGGGTACAGGAGAAAGTGCCGCATGAGGGAAGAGATCGACGGCATCAGGGTTTTTCGCTCATGGATCTATGTTAGAAACAGCCGTTCGATCATTCAGCGACTGCTGAACTATTTTTCATTTGTATTTACATCTTTCTTTGCCGGATGGTTTCGTAGCGGAAAAAGCGACCTCATCCTCTGCGAATCTCCACCCTTATTCCTTGGGATGTCGGCCTTTCTGCTTTCGAAGATCAAAAGAGCAGGGCTGGTATTCAATGTGTCAGATCTCTGGCCCGAGAGTGCCGAAAAACTGGGGCTGATCAAATCAAAGACCCTGCTGGGCGTGAGCACACGCCTGGAAGAATGCCTCTACAGGAAGTCTGTACTTGTGTGTGGACAAACAAAAGGCATCGTAAAAAATATATCCGGCAGGTTTCCTGACAAACAGGTCTACTGGTTACCTAATGGGGCAAACCTCTCTCATTATAAGCCCGATCAGGCAACTACGTCCTGGCGGGAAGAGTATGGCTACGGCAAGGATGATTTCCTGCTTTTTTACGGCGGGATACTGGGCCATGCCCAGGGCCTGGAGGTGATCCTGAAAGCTGCGACACGACTCAAAGACAGGCCTCATATTAAGTTTATCATCATGGGGAATGGCCCACTGGATATAAGCCTGAAAGATCAGAAGCAGGAACTTAAGCTTGAGAACGTAGATTTCTTTGAAAGCGTCAGCAAGGCAGAGATGCCGGCAGTGCTGGCTGCCATGGATGCTTCGGTCATTCCATTGAAGAAACTTGACCTCTTCAAAGGAGCTATCCCTTCCAAGATCTTCGAGAGCCTGGCCATGAAAATACCGATACTGCTGGGCGTAGAAGGGGAAGCAAAACAACTCTTCATAGAGGAGGGGCAGGCAGGCCTGGCCTACGAACCGGAAAATGATGCAGCGCTTGCTGAAAAGGTCGTACTTTTATCAAGTGATCCAGGGCTTTGCAAGACACTGGGAAACCAGGCTCGTGAATATGCCGAAAAATATTTCGACCGGGATAAGATCGCCGATGAATTTTATCATGAACTGCTAAAGATCAAAAAGTAATATTGCTGATCAACGATAAACATATCGTCCGCGTATATGAGGCAGAGCTGATTCTGCTCGCCTTTGCCATTCCCATCTACCGGAAAGTGGTCCCGTATATTATTGCGGTCATCGTACTCACCTGGTTACTGGAAGCTGATTTCAGCACGAAAGCCATGCGGATCGCCAACTGTCGCCATAGAAGAAATACCCTCTTCTTTTCAGTGATATACCTCTTGTATGGACTCGGGCTTTTGTACACCAATAATATCGGCAATGGCTTTTTCGATATGGAGGTGAAGATGTCACTTTTCATATTCCCCGTATTAATGGCTACCATCCGGGAAGAAGTTCTTTCGAAAACGATTGCCAGGAAAGTGTTGTGGTCATTCGTGTTTGGTGTACTGGCATCCATCTTGATATCGTACGGCCAGGCCATCTACCAGTACTATCAAAAGGAAACGCTGGCGGTATTCTACTATAGCAGCCTTTCTCCCCTGATTCACCCTTCTTACCTGGCGATGTATGTATGTTTTGCCATAGCCATCGTATTGTATTTCATGTCGAGAGGATTCGTTGTCGGAAGGATCAGGCAAACCTTGTCTGTCCTGCTGATTATCTTTTTTCAGCTCTTTGTGATTATGTTGAGCTCCAAAGCCGGGATACTCGGGTTGGCCATAACAATAGCGTTGTTTTCTGGATACCTTTTCTTTGGTGAACGACGATTAGGAAAGGGCCTGCTTGTAAGTGGAATGCTCATAGGATCTTTCGTATTCCTTTTTATGGTATTCCCGGTCTCGGCGGAGCGCTTTGATGAAACCCGCGTGGCCCTTGAACAGGCGGATATTAATTCGGAGGAGATGGCAAACAGTTCCGGTGAACGCATCATGATATGGTGGTATTCTTTTGAGATTACCAACGATAATTTTCTGGCAGGAGTTGGCACCGGCGATGTAAAAGATAACCTGATGGATAAGTATCGCGAGAAGCAAATGCTCAGCGCGCTTGGCCTGGAATTGAATGCCCATAACCAGTACCTGCAAACTTCCCTGGCCCTGGGTATCCTGGGCTTGATCGTCCTGATGCTGAACCTTGTTTTGCCTGCTATTTATGGGATAGAACAACGGCATTACCTTTATGTGATCTTCCTCATCCTGATCGCCTTTAATTTCCTGGTGGAGTCAATGTTGGAAACACAGGCAGGAGTAGTCTTTTATGCCTTCTTTAATGCCTACCTTTTTTCCCTAAAAAAAGATCCCGCCTCTCTCGAAGCAGGATCTCATAAATAGTTAATTCTGTATTCTGTATTTGAAATATGAAATTTATTTCAAAGTTCAGAGTTCAAAGTTCAGAGTTCTATACATAGCCTTGCGCGATCATTGAATCTGCAATTTTTACAAATCCACCGATGTTAGCTCCGGTTACATAGTCTACGTAGTCGCCTTCTTTCGGGCCATATTTCAGACATGTAGCATGGATATCTTTCATGATCTGCTGTAGTTTTGCATCTACCTCTTCGCGTGTCCATGAGAGACGCAATGAATTCTGACTCATTTCAAGCCCTGATACGGAAACACCACCGGCATTTGCTGCTTTACCCGGGCCATACATGATCCTGGCATTCTGGTAAACTTCAACAGCTTCAGGTGTTGAAGGCATGTTGGCTCCTTCTGAAACGAGGAAACAACCATTCGCAATGAGGGTTTTTGCATCTTCTTCATCAATTTCGTTTTGCGTAGCACTTGGAAGAGCGACATCGCATTTGATGCCCCATGGGCGCTTGCCTTCGTAATATTCGCATCCGTATTTCTCAGCGTATTCTTTGATACGACCCCTCTTCACGTTCTTCAGGTTCATTACGAAAGCGAGTTTGTCAGCATCAATGCCGTCAGGATCATAAATAAAACCTGCTGAGTCAGACATGGTAACTACTTTAGCTCCGAGTTCAGTAGCTTTTTCAGTTGCATACTGAGCAACGTTACCTGAACCTGATACTGTACAGATCTTGCCTTTCATGCTGTCGCCACGGACCTTAAGCATTTCTTCTGCGAAATATACCTGTCCGTAACCTGTAGCTTCCGGACGGATGAGGCTGCCACCCCATTCACGGCCTTTACCGGTGAGAACACCTGTAAATTCATTTTTGAGTCTTTTATACTGACCGAAAAGAAAACCAATTTCCCTTCCGCCAACGCCGATGTCACCGGCAGGAATATCAGTGTTTGGTCCGATATGACGAAATAGTTCAGTCATGAAGCTCTGGGTAAATGCCATCACTTCGTTGTCTGATTTCCCTTTTGGGTCGAAATCAGATCCACCTTTACCTCCACCCATAGGAAGTGTCGTAAGGCTGTTTTTGAATACCTGTTCGTAAGCAAGGAATTTCAGTACACCAAGGTTTACTGTGGGATGGAAGCGGAGGCCGCCTTTATACGGGCCAATTGCGCTGTTCATCTCGATCCTGTATCCTTTGTTGATCTGGATCTCACCTTTGTCATCTTTCCAGGGAACCCTGAATAATATTACCCTTTCAGGTTCAGCAATTCTTTCAAGGATCTTGGCAGTTTTGTACTTTGGATTTTCCTCTACATAAGGAATGATGGTAGCGACTACTTCCTCTACAGCCTGGTGAAATTCAACTTCACCCGGATTCTTGGCTACGATCTTAGCCATGAATTCCTTTACTAATGAATCATATGCGTTTCCCATAATTTAAAAATATATTTGATGGTTGAATAATTAATATTGTGAAAATGTTCACAATAATAGTCAAAAAATATTTAGAATTGTAGTAGAAGGGGTATTATATTGATTCTAAATAACATTGGAGCTTTTTTGGGCATGCGGAATGAAGATTTTGTACCTTTACAGGGCTCAATAATCATCCTTATTATTTGATAATGGCAGACAATAAAGGCAAAGGCAAAGACATCAATAAATTACAGGCAGAAGCCAGGGAAAGGCTGAAGGAACTTGCGGCTATAAATCAAACAACACAGATACTGAATGAGGGAAAAAGTATCGAGGAAACTCTCAGCCGCCTGGTTGATATACTTCCTCCGGCATGGCAGTACCCGGAGTATACCGCTTCCCGCATAACTTTTGGCGAGCTCGAATTTACCAGCAGGAACTTCATGCCCACCAGCTGGGTGCAACGACAGGCTTATGAAACCATAGATGGGATCAGTGGAAAGGTAGAAGTTTTTTACCTCCGTGAGTTTTCGGAATTGGATGAAGGCCCCTTCATGAAGGAAGAGCGGCACCTGATCAACAACCTGGCAGGACAGCTTACCGGCTACCTGAATAGTGTCAAAGGAAAAACCCTACTGAAAAAGTCGAAAACACAAATACTTCAGGATGACAAATCAGGCGATGACCAGGCCGATGGTGTACATAGTCGCCAGCTGCTGCAGCGCTTCCTGAATAAGAGCAATTCCGACCGTGACCTCTATCACGACCTGATGCCTTTTAAAGTTCGGGAGATTCTGCTGGTGGCTACCCTCTACGATGCATACAGCATTGAAAAAGAGGGTCGGTTTTCGGAGCATGTCCTTGGTGAATACCACCAGCTAAGCCTTACTTCCCTGCCAAGGATCACAGGGGTGTCAAATGAGCAGGAGGCCATGGAGCAGCTCCGGTCAAAACATTTCGACCTGGTCATACTGATGATGGGTGCGGATAAGAAGTCTCCGATAGGGCTCAGCTGCCAGATCAAAAATGAGTTTACATATATTCCGACCTTCCTTTTGCTGAACAACAATAGCGATATCGAGTATGTCATGACCAAACGGTCAACAACCAGGCATATCGATAAAGTGTTTGTATGGAACGGAAAATCACAGGTTTTCTTTGCCATGATCAAGCATGTTGAAGACCGTATCAATGTCGAGAATGATACCAGCATTGGCATGGTTCGGGTGATACTGCTTGTGGAAGATTCACCACAGTATTATTCGCGTTACCTTCCGATCCTGTATAATATTGTTCTGGAGCAAACGAAACGCATTATCGATGATGTGAGCACGGACGAATTGTACAGGGTGCTGAAACTCAGAGCCCGGCCTAAAATATTACTGGCCTCCGACTATGAAGAAGCCAAAGAGATCATCGATCGCTACAGAGATTTTATGCTCTGTATGATCACCGATGTGACCTTTCTGAAAGATGGCAAGGAAGATGATGAAGCCGGTTTTAAACTTGTACAATATGCCAGGGAGAATACCCGCTACCTGCCCACCATCATTCAGTCGTCGGATGAGAACAATGCCCACCGGGCATATGAGCTGCAATCTACCTTTATCAACAAGAATTCGGAAAGTCTGTCACAGGATTTTAAAAGTTTTATCACCCATTTCCTGGGATTTGGAAACTTTATCTACCGCGATAACAAAGGAAAGATCATCGGCACGGCCCGATCGCTGAAAGAATTTGAAAAACAGCTTTTGAAAATTCCTGATGAATCATTGCTTCATCATGCCCGCAAAGATCATTTCTCGCACTGGCTTATGGCCAGGGGAGAGATACAGGCAGCCAAAATACTCAGCCCGCATAAGGTCAGCGACTTCGACACCCCGAAAAAGATCAGGGATTATATGCTCGACATTATTTCGAAATTCAGAAATGAGCAGGACAAAGGCAAAATCATCCCCTTCGATAAAAATGCGATTTCCGATGAAGCCAATATTGTGGCATTGTCGGAGGGCTCCCTGGGTGGAAAAGGACGTGGTATTGCTTTTATCAACACGCTTATCTATAACTACGATTTTAGCCAGCATATCCCGCATATTCATGTAAAAGCACCCAAAACATTGATGATCGGGATAGAAGAGTTTGAATACTTTATAGACAGGAATGGCCTGAAAGAACTGGTCCTGACCGAAAAAGATTATACGAAGATCAAGATGGCCTTCCTGAAAGCATCGCTTACCGATACCCTGGTAAAACGCCTAAAAATGGTGCTGGAAGACTTCCGCCAGCCATTGGCAGTCAGATCATCAGGACTGTTTGAAGATTCCTTGATACAGCCATTTGCAGGGATTTTCGAAACCTATATTCTTCCGAATAATCACCCTGTTGCCAAAACAAGGCTGCAACAGCTTATGGATGCGATCAAACTGGTTTATGCCAGCGTTTATTCCGAAACTGCCCGGGCTTATGTAGAAGCTATCAATTATAAGATAGATGAAGAGAAGATGGCAGTGGTTCTTCAGGAAGTGGTTGGTAATAAATACGGTAACTATTTTTATCCTCATATCAGTGGTGTGGCACAGTCTTACAATTATTATCCCGTCTCACATATGAAACCGGAAGAAGGTTATGTGGTAGCCGCTGTTGGTTTGGGAAAATATGTTGTAGAAGGAGAAAAAGCATTCCGCTTTTCTCCGAAATACCCGGAGATAGAGATCAACAGTCCCAAAGACCAGTATAAGAACTCCCAGGTGAAATTTTTTGCTGTCGACCTGCAAAAGACAGAGCCTGATCTGCTGGAAGGTGATATTGCCGGCCTTGCCAGGTTAGAGATTGAAGAAGCTGAAAGGCACGACACATTGAAACATTGTGCATCAGTATATAATCCTGATAACGACCAGATCATCCCCGGCCTGACGCATTACGGTCCCCGCATCGTGAATTTTGCCAACATCCTGAAGTACGATTATATTCCCCTGTCAAAAACCATTGAGGTAGTGCTGGATGTTGTGAGGGAGGCCATGGGTTCACCTGTGGAGATCGAATTTGCCGTTGACCTGAATAAGGATAAGGATGGAATGGCATCTTTTTACCTGCTGCAGATCAAACCATTACTTGGTAGCGCCTCCGACTATAATGTAAACATGGATAAGATCAAAAAGGACAGCATCCTGATGTTCTCAGAGAAGGGAATGGGCAATGGCATTATTAAGGATATTTATGATGTGATCTATATCGATCCAGCCAGTTTCAACAAAGCTGAGACTGTGGAGATCGCTAAAGAAGTCGATCAGTTTAACTCCTCTATGATTGCGGAGAAAAAGAAATATATACTGATCGGTCCGGGCCGTTGGGGAACACGTGACCGCTGGATTGGTATTCCGGTTACCTGGCCACAGATTTCCAATGCTGCAGCCATCATAGAAACCAGCCTGGAAGACTTTCCATTGGATGCTTCCTCGGGGTCACACTTTTTCCATAATGTCACCTCCATGAATGTGGGCTATTTCTCCGTTCAACCGGAGGTCTCAAAAAGCTATATCAAATATGATAAGCTCGAAGAGCAGCAAGTAGTGAAAAAGACGAAATATATAAAGCATGTTCGCTTCGAAAAACCGCTGAAAGTCAGGATGGACGGTAAAAAGCGGATCTCTGTGATCACCCTTGCCGAATAGGCTGCCTTATTTATATTTACTATAAATTGAATATATTGGCAGGAGATAATTCTTTGGATTTCAAAACCTAAGATTCAGGGCTTTTATGAGTAGGGTGCTAAAGTGCTGAGAACCTGCTGATTTTAGTAGGTAGCTAGCTGTAATTTTCATATAATTGTGGTATAATTCAAATAATATTTACTGATTTAAAGGAGAAAAGATAATGTACGAACTCATCTCGCTCAAATTGAAGTGTCCCGTCTGTGGGAAGTCCCTGATGGATGATGAGCATCTTGTTGACAATGAATCAAGCATTCTGTTGAATATCGAGATCGCAGGAAAGACAGGCAGCATCCGCCTGAGTTCCATATACGGCAGTTATAATTACCTGACCGAAATTGAAATGCCAAAGGATGAGATAGCTAAATTTTCGTGTCCGCATTGTGAAACACATATTACATCTGATGCAGAATGCCTTTCATGTGGAGCCGATATGGTCCCTTTCTACCTCGACATGGGTGGAAAAGTAACCATCTGCTCCAGGAGTGGTTGTAAGAATCATATTGTGGCTTTCGAGGATCTCGCTATAGCTCTGAAAAAAATGTATCAGGAGTATGGCCTGGCCGGGAAGGATGATTTTAAACCCGATCATAAGATCACCCAGGTTGAAAAGCCTGTAGATGAAAATAAGGAGATCATAGAATCCGGGGCTTTTCTCAACTCGTATTGTCCGCATTGCAACAAAAGCCTGCTGGAAGAAAATATGTTGAAGCTGAAGATCCACAACGGTGGGGAAGGCTTCCTCTTGCTAAGTCCATACCTGAATGTCTTCACATCAAAATCGACCATTTTCCTCGAAGAAGATAAGGTACTAAAAGATGTCCGATGCTGGCATTGTGATAAGAGCCTCATCCCTGAAGAGAAGTCATGTAAGAAGTGCGGATCCGATGTAGTTAAGATCGAAGTTGGGGCACGTACCAAATTAATCGACTTTTACATCTGCACAAAGAAAGGTTGCCGCTGGCACGGGCTGAGCGGCGATGATTATTTCGACATCCGGCTGCAGGACAGCCTGGAGTGGTAAAAAAGTAAAAAACAAAATCTTATAATTATGTTCCAGATAGTCAGAAAACAGGAAATGGCCAGGGGCACGATCATCCGCTTCGATATCAATGCGCCTAAGATCGCCAAAAAAATCAAGGCTGGCCAGTTTGTGATACTGCGTGTGAATGAGACCGGTGAGCGCATCCCGCTTACCGTTGCCGATAAGGACGAATTCGCTGGCATCATTACCGTCATCTTCCAGGTGGTGGGAAAAACAACTGCACTAATGCGCTCGCTTAATGAAGGGGACCTCATCAAAGATGTAGTGGGCCCCCTGGGCAAACCTGCGCATACTGACAAGGTAGGAACAGTGATTATGGTAGGAGGAGGTACAGGTGTTGCCATCCTGCACCATGTAGCCAAAGCTTATAAGGAAGCAGGCAATTATGTGATCAGCATTATTGGCGCCCGCGATAAAGAAATGCTGATCCTGGAAAATGAGATGGATCAGATCAGCGATGAGCTGGTAGTAACAACCGATGACGGAAGCTATGGACAACGTGGTTTTGTAACAGACCCGCTCAAGAAATACCTCGATGAACGTAAAGACATCAAACAGGTATACGCCATCGGGCCCATCATCATGATGCAAAATATAGTGAAGCTGACCAAAAAATATGATATGCCTACCATGGTCAGCCTCAACCCCATCATGATAGATGGCACAGGTATGTGCGGAGGTTGCCGTGTAAAGGTGGATAATGCTACCGCCTTCTGCTGCGTTGACGGACCGGATTTCGACGGCTTCAAAGTAGACTTTGATGAGCTGATCAATAGAAATTCGCTCTACTTGAAGGAAGAAAAAGATTCACTCCTCTTTTCAATTAAGTAAAACCAGAATTAGCTTGCTATGTTAGACCAGAATGTTAAATATTTAAAGTTTAAAACCTATCTGAACTCATACTGCCCTCATTGTCATGAGAGCTTTAACACCGAGAAGCAGGGTGTGAAGCAGATAGAGTTCAAGGCGATATACAAGAAGGAAGAGGTCGACCTTATCCTTAGTCCCTATCTCGATGTATTTGAGGTTGAAGCCTCAGTAGCCATTGATGAGGGCGACAAGGTGGATGATATTTTGTGCCCGAACTGTAAGAAAAGCCTGATTCATACTGAGGTTCCCTGCGGGGAATGTGGTTCGCCGGTGGCAGAGGTCATCGTTTCGGCAGCCTCCAGGCTCATCCCGTTTTTCCTGTGCTCAAAACATGGGTGCGAATGGCACGGGCTGAGCAAAAGGGATGAGCGTACCATCAAGCTGAAGATCCCTCGTCAGGATATGCCCGAGCAGGACCAGACACTAAGGGTGCACAACTGGCAGGAGGTACCATACGGATATACTTCCGAGCTGGCACTGCTGGAAGCAGGGCGCTGCCTGCAATGTAAAAAACCTATGTGCGTTGAAGGATGCCCTGTCAATGTAGATATACCTGAATTCATTGCGCTGGTTGCGGAAGAGAAATTCGACGAGGCGGCAAAGAAGATCAAAGTAACCAATGTTTTTCCGGCTATCTGCGGCAGGGTTTGCCCACAGGAAAGCCAATGTGAAGCGAAATGCATTGTAGGCCATAAAGATCAGCCGGTGGCCATCGGAAGGCTCGAAAGATTTGTTGCCGATTACGAACGGAAGATGGAACTGGTTAAGATACCGAATATTACTGAAAATACCGGACAGAAGGTTGCTGTTGTGGGTTCAGGACCCGGTGGCCTGACCATTGCAGCCGACATGCGGCAGCTGGGGTATAGCGTTACCGTTTTTGAGGCCCTGCATGAAACCGGTGGGGTACTTACATACGGAATCCCGGAATTCCGCCTCCCCAAATCCATCGTACAGTTTGAGATAGACTACCTGAAAGAAATGGGGGTCCGTTTCGAATTGAACCATGTGATCGGAAATATCCTGACCGTAGATGAACTACTCGAGCATTTCGATGCCGTATATGTTGGTGTTGGAGCAGGCCTGCCCATGTTTATGGGACTGGAGGGTGAAAGCCTCGGAAACGTATTTTCGGCCAATGAATACCTCACCCGTATGAACCTGATGAAAGCCTATCGCTTCCCCGAATATGATACACCCATGCCTAAAGGGCATAACGTAGTGGTTGTCGGTGGTGGAAATGTGGCCATGGACTGTGCACGCACAGCGGCCCGTTCGGGTTGTGAAAATGTAACCATCGTTTACCGCCGCTCACGCCATGAGCTTCCCGCCAGGGCAGAGGAGGTACACCATGCCGAGGAAGAAGGCATCAGGTTTAAACTGCTCAATAACCCGGTGAGATATCTTGGAACAGACAGTAACAGGGTGAAGGCCGTGGAATGCATACAGATGGAACTTGGTGAGCCCGATGCTTCAGGCAGGAGACGCCCTATTCCTTTAGAGGGTTCCAACTTCATCATCGAGTGCGATATGGCCATCGTGGCAATTGGCAACGGGCCCAACCCTATCATCTTTGATTCTACCCCCGATATGAAACTGAACAAATGGGGGTATATAGATGCCAACCCGGAAACCAACGAAACTACCAAAGCATTTGTATATGCAGGCGGGGATATCGTTACCGGATCTGCCACTGTGATCGAAGCAATGGGTGCCGGCAGGATTGCTGCCAGTGACATGCATAAAAAACTGACAGCAATCCGGGAGAAGCAAAAGAAAAAGCCGGCAGCTAAAAAGAAAACCTGATAAAAAATAGATCAGATATACAAAAAAGAGGGTGCTCTGTCGAGACACCCTCTTTTATTATGCTTGCGCCGGTGTTTATTGCTTGATAAACTTCCTGGCTACCCGGTAATTGTCATCTGCAATAATCTCAAGAAAGTACATTCCGGAATGTAGTTCTGAAGTATTGACCTCGAGTGTTTGCGTGCTACCCATACTGAACTGGTCCATGATAAGCAATTGTCCCATTTGATTATAAATTTTTACTGTGATCTTCGTGGGATTTTTAATACCGATATCCAACTTCAGTTTGTTGCTTATTGGGTTTGGATATACATTGCTTACATCGTCAATGTAAATTGACTCGATGCCATTGGGTCCGAAATAGATTTCCTCACTGTTCATGATCATGGAAATATCATTTATTTCAGGAGTATTATCTGTTAAACTAAAATCTTTCGGAGTCATATTGATCCCCGTGACCTCTGCAAACAGAGCGTATGTTTCGATGGGCAGAGAAGTAAATTCAAATTTACCTTCGTCATCAGAATAAGTCAAACCAACAAATTCACCTTGTTCGTTTGCCAGCATGATCTGGACATCCACTGCCGGTGTATTGGCTTTTTCAGCCGTTCCATGTGTAATGTTACCGGCAATCATACCCGGGCCTGAAACAGTCTGAACAACAGGGATAAGATTAATATCGGCCGTATATAAATTATCATCCAGGTTGATCAAAATAGCATCAGCCCAACTGGCAACATCTCCGTAGTATGTTGGCATGTATGTACTGAAATATGAAGAAGAAGGTGATGGTTCAGCCTTTACATAATAACCCGCCTCGGCCATTGGATAGAAGAGGTAGTAACCTAAGGTATCTATCATTTCTGAATAGACATCAGTAATCACTCCGTTTTCTTCCTTATAGGCATAAGCAAAACCATGATCCAACTGGTATATATCGGCAAAAACATTTCCGCCTAAGTAAAGATCATCTTCCAACTGGACATAAACTAATTCGCAGTAAGTACTTGTGCAGAAACCGGAATCAGCGGTAATTGTTAGACACACATAATATTCCCCGCTTGCATTAAAAGTATGAACCGG
>JAOZTN010000029.1:19165-28598 GCA_029942245.1 Bacteroidales bacterium
ATGAACCGGGTTTTGTTCTGTAGAAGTGTTACCATCTCCAAAATCCCAGTACCAGCTATCGATTGAACCAAGGGGGGTACTCAGATCATAGAAATGAATTACCGTATAATCTCCACCGACACTGTCGATAGTGTAATAGAAATCTGCAAAACAATCATTTCCACCTCCATTCTGGACCACTACATCCATACAATAAGTGTCGGTACACATTGCTCCTGCGTATTCACTTTCGATAGTGAGGCATACATTATATGTACCCGCACTGCCGTATGTATGGACAGGGTATTGTTCTCCTGACCCGGTGCCATCACCAAAGCTCCAGCTCCAGGAAGTTATGGGGTTAACAGAGGTACTTTGATCAAAAAACTGCACTGTGAGATTAGCAAGGCTATCATCAATATAGTAGAAATCAGCCTGGCATTCTGAACCCGGTGTGGAATCAACGCAAATTTCAAAATCTGCATAAACCTGTGATCCGGGACTCTGTATCAGGGTGTCATGAATTCCATATGTACAGAGGTCATTGGTAAAAATGTATATGGAAGTCACGGATATCCCCATAGTGTTTATGGTATCCATATAAAATCCATTTAAATTTGTTGCCACTGTCGAAGAATAGACGGTGCTATCATTAAGCATAATGTTTACATCATGATTTGCAACTGGGTCTCCGTTTAGTTCATTTGTTACAGTGCCGCTGACGGTAATAATATCCTGCGCCTGCAAGAAACTAAATCCAAATAATAATAGAGTGAATAGTAAAAGAAATGATTTTTTCATGATAAAAGATTTAAGTGTTTACTTTAAAGTGCACTCAGCGATTGCATTGGTTGGAAAAGTTAAAAGGAATATTTGATACCCGCTTTAATATTTAACATTCCACCACCCTTAATGCTGTTTGGCGTATAAATCGGAGTCATGTATTGCTGATATGTAGGTTCGACAAATAAACTCCAGCCTTCGGCGATCCTGTAATCGATATTCAGTCCAAAAATCAATCGCCAATTGGTTTTTGTTCTGTAGATTAAACTGTTATTAATGTGTGTGATCGATGCGTCTTCTTCAATAAATTCAGGCACATATTGTTTTCCGGATATTTTAAAATCAAATGCTACTCCTCCAATCAATGCAACTTTGAATTTTGAACGTGCTATGAATGTGTAACCAATAAGGACCGGAATTTGGAGTGACTTATAATTGTAGGTGACTAGGTCTGTTTTCTGTTGAGGTACAGAATCAAATACTTCTACTTTGGATGTATAATAGTTTATCTCTCCATTCTCCGGGCTTACAAGTACTGAATCTACATAATTATATTGGTAGACCATTTTATTCTGATTGTAATCAAAAACATAATTACCCTCTTCATTCCAGTTTAAATACCCCAGGCCTATTTTTATAAACCAATTACGCTTTTCGTAGGCAAGTTCAAACCCAAAGGAAGAAAGATGGTGGGGAATATTCATTCCTTCATATTCAATTTTCTGAAACTGATTATAAGAGTAATATAATCCCAGGCTAAACCCCGGTTTGGAAAAATCTTCAAGATAATTTCCCCTGCCACTGTTATCCCTGGAAGATTTATGCAACAGGACCCTCTCAGTATTTTCAGATGATACCAGTATTTGTTTTGGCGGAATGGATGTTAATTCTAATAATCCAATTTCTGAGTGAATATTTGAAGTGGACGACGTGCCTTTTTCAGCATTATGAGCCTTGTTATGGCTGTTTCCATTTATTGCGAAATGAAGCGGGCGATTTTCCTCTTGCGTGGATTTAGGATCACTTTTTGCTGTAAGAGCTGCTTGATTTGGCTCTGCCGGGTCTGAAACCCGTTCAGACGTAGTTTGATCTGAACCCAATACAGGCTCATCCGGATCGGAAGGATGTTTTTGCTCAGTAACACTATTGGTCTGGTAAGTCTCCACAGGATCCGGATCCCGGACCGGGTCTTTGATTTCCTTGTTTGGTGGTGTTGTATATATTAAAAATGCCCCCACCAATCCTCCCAGGAGAATGATAGCCAAAATAAGTTTTCCGGGGCCGGAACTCATAAACGCAGAAAAGGAAGGTGTAAGGCCCTTTGATATTCCCCGCCAGGCATTTTCAGGTGCCTTATAATGAGGGAGCTCATTCTTATGCTTCGATATAAAGCTTTCGGTTTCCAATTGATCAAGATTATCGGAAATATGATCCCAATTCGAAGGCTTCGGACTTCGATTTGGCATATTTTTCAATGCATTGGATAATATGTCTCGATTCTTCTCGATCATCGCTCAATATAATCTTTCAGGAGTACCTGAAGTTGCTTTTTTGCATAGTAGAGTTGAGATTTAGAAGTCCCCTCAGAAATATTTAACATTTCAGCAACTTCTCTGTGCTTATAACCTTCAACCTCAATAAGTAAAAAAATTGTTCTGCAGCCATCTGCCAGGGAAAGTATAGCCTTTTCCAGGTCTTCACCTGCCATTTCCACGGGCCAGGAGATGTTCTCTCCATTTTGATGAGCCCCAAACTGACTAAACATCACTTCTTTTTTAAATTTTCTTATTGCTGTTCGAACCACGATGGTTTTGATCCATGCTCCTAAAGTGGAATCACCTCTGAATTGTTTAATGTCCCTGAATATCTGAATAAAAGCTTCCTGAAGGGCATCATTTGCAATAGCGTAATCATTGACTATCCTGTATGCAATGGTGAACATGGCATCACAATAACGGTCATACAACTGCTTCTGGATTTTACGATTATTCTTGCGGCAGCCATTAACAAGTTGTTCCTCAGTAGCTTGAGGTGATCTTTTATGCTTTAGGATATCCTCGATAATGCAATATAGTTATTAACTTATAGTGTAAAGGGGTATTAAAGACATTTATGGTTGGAATAAGTTGCCTCCCATCCTTCATGGATAATCCATCATCACTGCTTAAACCATTCGCCCTGCCATTGGATAAGAATAGTCTATAAGCTTATCAAAACCAGTAATATATATGACTAAAGACGAACAATTTAGACCATATATAAATTATGTGTTTTAAAGGGCTGACATGAAACATTTTATAAATTTGTCTGCACTATAAAATCATTGTAAAATGCGGATTGAAAGAATAGAAGTTCAGCGGGAAATCGACGAGCAGGAACCAGCCGATGTGGAACTCCTCAACCCACTGATAGAGAAGTATAAAGACAAGAAGGGAAATCTTATTCCCCTGCTGCAAGGAGCCCAGGATATCTTTGGTTATATCCCCCGTGTGGTATTCGAAAAACTGTCTGATGATACGGGTATTCCCCTGAGTGAAATGTACGGGGTAGCGACCTTTTATGCACAGTTTCGACTGCATCCTGTCGGGAAGCATATCATAAAGGTTTGCCACGGTACAGCCTGTCACGTGCAGAATGCCAAAGCAATCACCACCTCTCTGAAGGAAATCCTGAAAGTGGATGATGGTGGCACGACAGAAGACGGGCTCTTCACCCTTGAATCGGTAGCCTGCCTGGGATGTTGCTCCCTGGCGCCGGTGATGATGATCGCTGGCGAGACCTACGGGAAACTGAACGGTGCACAGGCAGTGAAGATCGTGAAGAAGATCAGGATCAGTGAAAATAATTGATTTGACCACACTTTTGAAGATATAACATGGAAACAAAAGTAATCGTCGGCCTGGGAAGTTGCGGGATAGCCGCAGGAGCAGGGAAGGTATATGACAAAATAGAGGCCATCAAAAAAGCTGAAAAGCTCACATTCGAACTCAAAAAAACATCCTGTGTCGGGATGTGTTACCGGGAACCCCTGGTAGAAATCATCGACGACACGGGCCGTTACCTCTATGGCGAGATCGATGAGGAAAGAGCGATCGAAGTGATCAATAAACATGTGAACCAGCATAGTCCGGTGAAAGATTTTGTCGTTCAGTCAGACCTGTTCGAAACTGAAGACAACACTTTTACCGATGACCAGGTAAAGATCACCCTCAGAAATTGCGGATACATAGATCCGGAAAGTATAGAAGAGTATGAAGAGAAGGATGGCTATCGTGCTCTCCGTAGGATAGCCGGTCATGGCATGTCGCGCCTCGACGTGATACAGACCATGTTGGAATCGGGCCTTCGTGGCCGTGGTGGTGGCGGTTTCCCGACAGGATTGAAATGGAAATTTGCCAATAACAATAAGGCTGACGAAAAATATATTATTTGTAATGCAGATGAAGGTGACCCCGGTGCTTTCATGGATCGTTCAGTCCTTGAAGGCGACCCTCATTCAGTGTTAGAGGGTATGATCATCGGTGCCTATGCTATTGAAGCTACAGGCGGTGTGATCTACTGCCGCGCCGAGTATCCGCTGGCTATTAAACGCCTGCAGATCGCCATCGACCAGGCAAGGGAAAAAGGATACCTGGGGAAAAATATCCTCGGCATCGAAGGCTTTAACTTCGATATGTATATTAAAGAGGGTGCAGGTGCCTTCGTCTGTGGCGAAGAAACCGCACTGATCGCTTCTGTGGAAGGCCAGCGTGGGATGCCCCGCAAGCGTCCTCCATTTCCTGCTGCTTCAGGGCTCTGGAAAAAACCTACCAACATCAACAACGTAGAGACTTTTGCTAATGTCCCATGGATCATCCTTCATGGTGCGGCGGAATATGCCAAGTATGGCACCGAGAAAAGTAAGGGTACTAAAGTATTTGCCCTGGCGGGAAAGATCAAGCGTTCCGGACTCGTAGAAGTGCCCATGGGTATGAGTGTGAAGGATGTGATCTTTAAACTTGGTGGTGGTATCCAGGATGATAAAGAATTTAAAGCGGTGCAGATGGGTGGACCATCAGGTGGCTGTATCCCGGCACACCTGTCAGATACTATCGTAGACTATGATTCAGTGAATGCAACCGGAGCCATTATGGGATCCGGTGGGATGGTAGTCATGGACGAGACCACATGCATGATCGATGTGGCCAAATTCTTCCTCGACTTTACACAGAAAGAATCCTGCGGAAAATGTACCTTCTGCCGAATAGGAACAAAACGCATGCTTGAGATCCTCACCAGGATCACCGAGGGCAAAGGCGAAGAAGGCGATATTGAAAGGCTGGAAGAACTCTCATACCAGATCAAGGACAATTCACTCTGCGGACTGGGACAAACAGCGCCCAACCCGGTACTGACTACCATTAAGTATTTCAGGGATGAATATGAAGCCCATATCCGTGATAAAAAATGTACGGCCAGGGTATGTACCAAGCTCCTGACTTATACAGTCCATGAAGAGAACTGTACAGGCTGTACCGTCTGTGCGAAGAACTGTCCGGTGAATGCTATCAGTGGTGGACGCAAGGAAATCCACCATATCGATCAGGACGTATGTATCAAATGTGGTGTATGTTACACCAAGTGTAAGTTCGAAGCCATCACATTATCTTAAACTGACAAAAAGAAGCTGCATAATGAGCGAAAAGGTTAATGTTATACTGAATGGAAAAATAGTTCCCGGCATAAAAGGGGAATCCATTTTGCAACTGGCGAAGAGAAGCGGGATCGAGATCCCAACCCTTTGTAATGATCCTCGGCTGGAGCCTTATTCCTCCTGCTATGTGTGTGTTGTTGAGGTTGAAGGCCTGAGGGGCCTGCAGCCATCCTGCTCCACCATGATATCGGAAGGGATGAAGATAGAGACGCATAATGAAAAGATCGCCGGTGCCCGGAAAACTGCCCTGGAACTGATCCTGAGCAACCACTATGCCGATTGTATCGGACCCTGTAAACAAGCCTGTCCTGCAGGTGTGGATGTGCAGGGATATATTTCACATATCGAAAAGGGCCAGTACCATGATGCAGTAGCCCTGATCAAGGAAACCAACCCGCTGCCGGCCATCTGTGGACGCGTTTGTGTTAGACCATGTGAAGTTGCCTGCCGCAGAAACCTGCTGGATGAAGGTGCTCCCGTGGGGATCGATTACCTCAAAAGGTTTGCTTCAGACTTTGACCTGGAATCAGCAAACAAATGGAAGCCTGAGATCAAGCCCGAAAGTGGAAAGAAAGTAGCTATTATCGGTGCGGGCCCCGGTGGGGTGTCTGCCGCATTTTTCCTCAGGAAGGAAGGTCACGATATCGATGTTTTTGAAGCCAGCCCAAAACCGGGTGGATGGCTCAGGTACGGGATACCCGAATATCGTCTGCCGAACGACATCCTCCAGAAAGAAGTGGATAATATCACTGAACTGGGCGTTCGTATCCATTATAACAAGAGCCTGGGTGATAACCTGAAATATGCTGAGCTGCAGAAAAAATATGATGCCGTAGTCCTCGCCATTGGTTCACAGAAAGGGACTATGATAGGCGTTGAAGGCGATGATGCCGAAAATGTATTTTCAGGTATCGACTTCCTGAAAGAGATGGAGATGACCGGTAAGAGCTACGACTTCAAGGACAAAAAAGTAGCCGTTGTCGGTGGTGGAAATACTGCCATGGATTGCTGTCGTACTTCTATGCGTTGCGGAGCAGAAAAGGTGTATGTGATCTATCGCCGTACGGAAAAAGAAATGCCTGCCAATCCCATTGAGATTCATGAATCCAAACTGGAAGGCATCGAATATCTCCTGCTCACCAACCCGGTGAAGGTGAATAAAGATAAATCAGGCAAGGTAAAATCCGTTACCTGCCTGAAGATGGAGCTGGGAGAACCCGATGTATCCGGCAGGAGAAGGCCGATACCCGTGGCAGGATCTGAATTTGAACTCGACGTAGACTATGTACTCGCTGCCATTGGTCAGAAAACAGATGTAAACTTCACCGACGATATGAATAAAGCGGTGAAGAAAGGCGAACTCAAACTGAACCGCTGGGGCGATATCGAAGCAGACCCCAACACCCTGCAAACAGGCGTAGAAAATGTTTTTGCTGCCGGTGATGGCGTAACGGGTCCTGCCACCCTGATACAGGCGATCGCACAGGCACGTATAGCCTCACATAGCTGCAACCTCTTCCTTAACGGAGAAGAAGTAGTGCCCATACCGGGGGAATTCTTTAGCAAGCGCGATAACTTCAAAACACAGGATAAAAAAGATTATATCGGGACTTTCGAAGAGCAGAAACGTGAAGAAATGCCTACCCTTGACCCCAAGGACAGAAAGAATTTTAAAGAAGTAGAGCTCGGGTATGACAGCGAAGAGGTAGCTCACCATGAATCACACCGATGTATGGAGTGCGGATGCACCGAATTGTATACCTGCGACCTGAAAAAGTTCGCCACTGAATATGATGCGAAACAAGAAGACCTCACGGGCGAATTTAAAGAATATAATGTAGATTTCAGGCATCCCTATATCGAGATTGATAACAACAAATGTGTGTTGTGTGCACGTTGCGTCAGGATCTGCCGCGATGTTGTTGGTGCCGACGCCCTCGGACTTGTGAACCGTGGTTTCGATACATATGTAGCACCCAGCATGGGAGATTCACTAAGTGATACGAATTGCGAAAGCTGCGGTATGTGTATAAGTACCTGCCCAACAGGTGCCCTTACAGAGAACGTCCCATTTAAGCCGGGCCCGGTTAAACTGGACAAGGCCCAGAGCATCTGTAATTACTGTTCAATCGGCTGTGAATTAGACTTTGAGCATAAGAGCGGATTCGTGATGCGCACCGAAGGACGCGATGGACTGGTCAATGAAAATGGCAACCTTTGCAAGTATGGTAAATTCGGGTATAAATACCTGAATGATAAAAGCAGGTTAACAAAGCCATTGATGAGGGTGAATGGCAGGTTTGAAGAGATAGAATTTGCAGAAGCATTCAGCATCATTGCAGAAAAGATCAAGGCAGTGAAACCAGATGATAATGCATTCTTCGCTGGTGCACGGCTGAGTAATGAGGAAATGTACCTGATACAAAAACTGGCCAGGGCAGGGGTGAAGACAAACAATGTAACCTCCTTCCATTACCTGAACAGGGGACATGGCTATGTTGGAAACTCAAGGGCCAATGTACCTTTTGAACAGCTTAAAGATGCCAGCAAGATCTACCTGATCGGTTCCGAAATAAACCGCGACAATGCCGTACTTGGATATATGATCAATAATGTCAGGGTGAAGCATCATGTTCCTGTTGAACTTGTGAGCAAGCTGGAAATAAGCTCCATGGAGCACAAGGTTGAAAAATCACTTAAGGTGAAATCCTATTATCACTTTATAAAGGCGGTGAATTATTACCTGGTTGCGAATAACTTCCATAATGGAATGTTCATCGGTGATCATTGTGAAGGTTTCGCTGCTTATAAAGAAGACCTTCTTAAGGAAAACTTCGTTGACCTGGTTGAGAAGTCCGGTGTTGCATTCATGGACAGCGTGATTGAGTTTGCCAAGGCCTATAACAATGAAATGAATGCAGTGATCATTTTCTCCGAGAAAGAGATGTGTTCCAACTCATGCCAGGAGTTGTTTAACCTGGCCATGATCACCGGTAAGCTTGGCAAGACTGCCAACGGCCTGATTAGCCTTAAAGAAAAGAATAATGCACAGGGTATCTTCGATATGGGAATCTGCCCTACACTGGGTGTTGGTGCTGTTGATATAAAGGATAAGAACCTTCAGGCATTGCTGAAGAAAGTATGGAAGGTGAAGTCACTGCCAAAAGAGGTAAACGTGAGCCAGTTTGAAAGGCTTGAAAAGGGTAAACTCAAAAACCTTTTCATCTTTGGTGAAGATCCACTGGGATGTACCGAAGATAGAGTAAAGGTGGCAGGATGGCTGACCATTGCCGAATTTGTGGTAGTGTCGGATTACTTCATGACAGATACTGCTAATCAGGCTGACCTGGTAATGCCCGCAAGTTTTCCATTTGAATCCGGCGGCACATTTACCAATACGCAGAAGGTAATTCAAGCTTTCGAAGCCGGATTTGATGCTGCCTGTGGCCTGTCTACACTTGAGCAACTGAGCGCTTTGATGAAGCAGTTCGAGGTCAAGCAGAAAGGTGATGCTACCACGGTCATGGCTGAGATCGTGAAGCTGCTTCCGGCAGGAGATCAGGAGCAGAAACTGGAATTTAACATGACGGCTGAGATCAATGATTGCCGGATGTTCCATCATGGCTGCGATTTTATTGTGAAGCATTTTGATGAAGAATTTGATAACACTATTGAAAAATAAACCCATATGAAAGAACTCACAACATTCGACGATATCCTTGATTTTTCGATCGAGGAGGAACAAAAAGCCGTAGAATTCTATACTGAACTGGCCTGGCAGTCATCATCAGATGAGATGCGCGAAGTGTTTGAGGAATTTGCCCAGGAAGAGGTGAAGCATAAAGCGAAGTTGATGGAGGTGAAAGAAACTGGGATCACCAATATGCCTCCCGAGAATGTGGCCGACCTTCAGCTCTCCGATTATATGGTGAACGTGAAAGCTTCCCCAAATATGTCATATCCGGAAGCCCTGGTAGT
>JAOZTN010000029.1:28698-31102 GCA_029942245.1 Bacteroidales bacterium
ATATGGTGAACGTGAAAGCTTCCCCAAATATGTCATATCCGGAAGCCCTGGTAGTAGCGATGAAAAAAGAAAAAGCTGCTTTCAGATTGTACACCTCACTCTCGAAAAGAGCCTCAGATCCTGCCTTAAAAGTACTCTTTGCCGGACTGGCACAGGAAGAGTCGAAGCATAAGCTGAGATTTGAAGTAGAGTATGACGATTTCGTTTTACGGGAAAATTAAGAATAAAGAGGCTGTCTCATAAATCTCAATTGGGTCATTTCGAGCGAATGCGAGAAATCTATACGCAAGCTTATCAGAGATTTAGATTTCTCCTTTCAGTCGAAATGACTGTGCTGATTAACTTATTAAACACCCTCTCAACTTTTTTTTAAGATTTGTTTGGTTTATAGAATAAACAAGTTTATATTTGTGGTGTTGATTCATAATTTAATACCATGGAAAAGAAAAATAAAATGAAACCGGAGCATTTTCTAATGCCCGGATGTATGTTTATCGGAATGGGGATTGGCTTTATCTTTAACCTTATTCCTGTTGGACTCCTGATAGGCATGGGAACAGGCTTTCTTGCCACAGCTATTTATATAATGTATAATTCAAAGAATAGTACAGATGGAAAAACAATTTGATAAAAAACAAAGCCTGGCTATAATCAGTGAGATGATTGGTAACGCCCGTGAACGAATAGCGGATGATGGCTTCTTTTATTTGTTGTGGGGATACCTGGTATTTGCCGCTGCCATCTCCCATTATGTATTATTGGAATATGTACAATGGGAATATGCCTGGATGCCCTGGCCGGTGCTGATGATGCTCGGAGGGATATTCAGTGCATTTGCCGGTTACCGCAAATCTTCAGCTGCAAGGCATCAAACCTTCTTCGATACGTCTGCCATGTTTTTATGGTCAGCCTTTCTGATCGCATTGTTTATGATCCTGGCCTTTACAGCTTTAGGAAAGATCGATCCACTGGCCGCATATCCGCTGATCATGGTCATCTATGGCATCGGTACCTGGGTATCGGGTGGAATATTAAAATTTGTGCCGCTTATCATTGGAGGAGCAGTATGCTGGATACTGGCCGGAATTGCCTTTTATTATCCATTTAACATTCAGCTCCTCTTACTGGCTCTGTCCATTTTGCTATCCTATATCATTCCCGGACATATGTTGAAATTCAAGTCATCCAGGCATGTTTAAGGAGCTCGATCCCATATTGCATAACCAGTTGCGCCTGTCAATCATGTCCTTGCTGATGAATATCGAATCGGCTGAGTTTTCCTGGCTTCTCGAACAGACAAAAGCTACCCGCGGGAACCTCAGCGTGCAGATTAGCAAACTGAAGGAGGCAGGCTATATCAGGGTGAAGAAGTCTTTCAGGGGAAACTACCCCCTGACAAGCTGCAGCATCTCTAGAAAAGGGGTTGATGCATTCGAAAAATATGTAGAGGCAATCGCAGAATACCTTAAGCATTGAGTGAGTTCTGTTTGGAGAACTGATGAGGGAGTGATAGGTTTTTTTATTGCCCATTCGACATTCTACATTGCCCATGTTCCATTTTAGGCTTGCTTCTTGCCGTTGCTATTTTTTAATTCATTTACCTGTTTGGATTGTTATAAGACGTTGCCCAATTTCCTTTCGCATAATTCTTAGATTTATGGTTAATGGCTATACTATTAGTAGCAAAAACTAAAAAATGGCACACCCCAAAAACATGGAAAATGTAGAATGGGCAATGCTGAATGGGCAATGCAGAACCGGAGCGAAGCGGAGCTCGGCGAAGCCAATGGACAATGAAATCGGCCCATGTTTTATTTAGGACTTGCTTCTTGCTGTTGCTACTGTTTTGTGGAAAATTGCTACTAATTGGTCACATTCATTTTGACAATTCTTAACATCGTGATTAGGAGAATCCTTTATAGTATCTTCTAGTAAAATCAAGCTGATTTTGGTTTCCCTGAGTTCTTTTAGCACGATGCTGGTTTTGTGAATAAAATCTTTCTTTGATTCAGCTGCCTGTGCTTCACCATAGTTCAAAGCGGCACTGGTTGATGAACGTATGATTTGCTTTGTAATATGGTATGTTAAATAGCTATTGTCAAGGTTTTTGCAAACCCTATTAATGTTTAGTGATAGTTGTATAAGACGTTTTTCAATTTCCTTTCGCATAATTCTTAGATTTATGGTTAATGGCTATACTATTAATACCAAAAACTTAAAAATGTCACACCCCAAAAACATGGGAAATGTAGAATGGGCAATGCAGAATGGGCAATGCCGAACCGGAGCGAAGCGGAGCTCGGCGAAGCCAATGGGCAATGATAACCTGCCTTTTTCGTACCTTTACCTGTTACTAATGTTTTTATATGATCGGAAACAACACTCAGTTTTCAAAGTACTTTTA
>JAOZTN010000029.1:31202-32525 GCA_029942245.1 Bacteroidales bacterium
GTTACTAATGTTTTTATATGATCGGAAACAACACTCAGTTTTCAAAGTACTTTTATCACGACACACATTTCGATACGCTCATGAAAAAGCGCATCTATCATATCTTGCTGATATCCAGTGCTTATGATGCTTTTATTCTCGAAGAGGATGGCCGTATCGATGAGCAGATCTTTAACGAATATGTTTCTCTTAACCTTCGCTATCCGCCGCAGTTTATACAGGTAACGAATGAGGAAAAAGCCTTCGAGGAGCTGAAGGAAGGCGATATCGATCTTGTAATAACCATGCTGAGTGCGGAAGATGAAGATACGTTCGGTATTGCCAAAAAGATCAAACAGGAATATGAGAATATTCCCATTGTAGTGCTCACACCATTCTCACGAAAAGTGACCATCAACCTGGATAAGGAAGACCTGAGCGCTATTGATTATGTGTTCAGCTGGCTGGGGAACGCCGACCTGCTGCTGGCCATTATTAAGCTCATCGAGGATAAGATGAATGCTGATCATGATGTGAATGAGGTTGGGGTGCAGACAATCATCCTGGTGGAGGATTCGGTGAGGTTTTACTCAAGCTACCTGCCCCATATTTATAAGATCATCTTTAAACAGTCACAGCGGTTCATGACGGAGGGGCTGAATGAACATCAGCAGATGATGCGGATGCGTGGCAGGCCAAAAATATTATTGGCCACGAATTATGAGGAGGCTGTCATTCTGTTTGAGAAATTTAAGAACAACCTCTTGGGGATCATTGCTGACATCTCCTACGACAGGAATGGAAAACCTGATAAAGAGGCAGGGCTTCGCCTGGTAAAGAAAGTAAAATCATCCGATAGCCTGATGCCTATCCTGCTGCAATCCTCCGATGTCCATCAATCGGATAAAGCCAAAGAATTAAAGGTCGGCTTCATAAATAAGCTGTCGAAGACCATATCCATCGAACTTAAAAACTTTATATCGGAGTTCTTTGCATTCGGTGACTTTGTTTTTATTGACCCGGAAACAATGAGGGAAATCGACCGGGCACGGGACCTGAAGACCCTGCAGAAAAAGATTCATAGGCTACCTGATAGAACATTGCAGTATCACCTGGAAAGGAATCATATTTCCAAATGGCTGAGAGCACGGGCCCTGTTCCCGCTTGCTGAACGCTTTAAAGATGTAACACTGGAAGATTTTGACAACCTTAAAGCAGTTAAAGAATACCTTTTCGATTCTATTGCCAGCTACCGGCTGACCAAGGCTCGCGGAGTGATCGCCGAATTCCGTCGCGACAGCTTCGATGAATACCTCTCCCTGTCGCGTATCGGTGAAGGTTCCC
>JAOZTN010000030.1:0-31628 GCA_029942245.1 Bacteroidales bacterium
CAAGATACCAAACCATTTCAGCACTCTTTCGCCCGCATTTGTCTTAACATGTATGATGTAAATACCTCCTGCAATTGGCACCCCTGCAAAGTTCTTGAGATCCCAGTCAACGTAGGTTTCGTCAGAATCCTTGGTGAGTTGCCTTACCAGGGTTCCATTGATATTATATATGGTGATGGTAGCCTGTTGAGGCAGGTTAGTGATCTTGATCCTGTGGTCGAGTGCATTATTTTCATATGAATCATATGCATAATAAGGATTAGGCACGACACTGATATAATCGAGATCTGTTTCTGCCTTCGACGCACTGTATTGTGTAGTAGCCACCTCTTCAGTTTTGAAGGAGTATGTTGGCCAATCCATATCAGTTGTGTCCCCACTGGCATATTCAGGTGCAAATGGTAGTGAGAAATACCTCCTATAAGGTTTTGCCATCCTGATGCTCAAGGCCCAGTCATTTCCGTCAGGTAACCATTCTTCGCCTTCAACTGCCAGCGGCATACCTATCCACATGGCTGTTGAATACAGCATGGATTGATACCTGACTTCCCACAATATATGCGCGCCCAAAGTATCGAACAATGTATTATACTGCAAACATGCATCGTAAGCCGGGAATATGTATGTATTCGGATCACTGTTTGGTTTGCGGGTAGTATGATCCATGATATATACATAATGCATACCTCCGAACAATGGAGTGCCGAGGAAGTCATATTGATTTGCTGTGGGGTTGAACATCATATCACGTCCATTTTCCCCTACCAGGTATGAGTTCTCACCATACATGATATTCAATCGTTCTCCTGTTTCAAGATTGATGGCATAGCCCGGGAACCAACCCATTCCGGTTTCACCGATATAGTTTGGATCATTAGGATCACTGCTTGAGCCACTACCGGCCTGTGCATAATTCCCATCCTTGTCAACTGATTGTGCTGACCTGGGGTTGAAACGTTTAACACCACCTTCAGCAAGAACATCATCAGCACACATTTCAAGGACTATGGCACGTGTCCATTTAGATTTATCGGCAGTGAAGACAATGTCTACACTGGCAATGTCGCTCATGGGGAAGTCAACCTTTGAAATACGGCTGAAAGCAGGCGCAGCATCATTTTGTGCGTAGTATGCAGTCATCATATAAGGTGCCCATGTACCTCCTTCGATCTTTTCATAAACAGCATCAGGATCATATGGATTCGCAGGGACATCCCAGTCATTCAGGTTAGCGGGGTCGTCCTGATCCTGATAGGTTCCTGAACGGATCCAGTCAGCAGGACTTCTGGGAAGATCAATATCTTCAACACCTGACATCCACCTTTGTGAGCTATCCTGGTAAGCAGAATAAGCTGTAATCAGTCCGTTATTTGCTGACGCGCTGTCACCAGGATTTGCAGGTTGTCCAATTTGAATTGAGAGCCCAAGGTCGAGGAACAGTTGTTCGTAATTAAACTGCGTAGCCTTATCAGAATAGTAAACTTTTCCGCTAAAAGTATTTGTCAGCATCCACATTGCGGTGTCGATCTGAATGGTATCTGTTTCTGAAACATAACCAACATCTGTGAATTCGAGCAAATATTCAGCATCAATAACATTCAGGGGATCGACAACCTTCACATTGAGAGGTCCGCGTCCGTATTCATATGTAGCGTTGTAAGCAATGGGGTAATCAGGGCTACCCATCTTATTTACTGTATCAGCCGGAGGCTGGCTGAGTATCTCAGCTGTTGTTTCATCAGTAAGTTCGATGAGCATACCACCATTACCATTTCCTTTGATCCTGGTTACCTGCGGGCCTTCTCCATACTCGGAGTTCAGCACGGTACCATTTACAGTTGGATGAGGAATAGCGCTATAAGTTTTTATGTTCCTACGACCGGCCAGGTAAGTCTTCATCTGTCCGAGAAGACCATTCAGGATGCCTGGTTCCTGGCTATAAGGCATGTACTCATTATAGGCATAAGCAACTACAGTATAATAATATTGTTTAAAGTTGGTCAGCTGACGGTTGGTAGTACCAAAAGCATCTTCTGTAATTTGAAATGAGTGAACGACACCATTATCACCACCCTCAACTTCAACAACAGGTACGTTGCCACCGATGGATTTATCATAGTAGTAATTCACGAGCATCCCTACACCGTTTTTAATATCATATTGTGCAACCAGCCTGACAAGGTCAGCATTGTTTTTGCTTTCCAGTGTTACAGTGGCATTAGCCACCTGGAAGATCTGGTAGCCTTCGAAACGATACGTTGAGTCAGAACGTTCACCATCTTCACCACCCGGTAAGGGCTGTGTGATGGTATTGTCATACTCGTTATAGCCTTCCAGATTGTTGTTAGAAATTTTTGAGTTAGAGATGTAAAAAATAAGTTCTTGATTAAGTTCAACAATGCTAAGGTCTGGAGCATCTGGTCCGTCGAGTACTTTAAAGCAGTTGTCGAAAAGTTTCTGGCATTTATCATCTACTACACGTAGCAGTTCAACAGAAGCCCAGGGGCCACCTGAAGTAGCACGTGCCCAGGGGATACCAACAGTAATATAGTTTACAGCACCGGGTTCGAGGGTAAAAGGTCCGGCAGACTGCATAAACCTCCTATCGTAAGGGTTGTTGTCAGCTGTTTCTTCTGTCCAGTAAAGGCCGTTCTGGTTGTATCCACCATTAGGTGGTGCACCAGCAGTACCCCAGTTACAGGGATCGGAATCGCCGGGGAACATGAAGTCACATTCAGGACCAACGGCGCCTGAATTGAAGTGAGCATTACCACCATAAAGCATCCTGGTATTATCTTTCCAGAATCCACGGAGGTAGTTATAATATTCAGGAGCAATACCCGGGTCACCCTGAGGACCACCGGAGTTGTTATGATAAACCAGACGGCGCATACCGAAGCGTTCATCATCTACGATTTGGTTTCCGAAGTTTACTCCGTTAATTGCCATCTGATCCCATTGGTATGGTGAGTTGATGATGGAGCAATCGCCGGTAAATTCCGGGTTATCACGAAAATCAGGATCGATATAAGGTCCCTGGAAAAAGTCGACACCGATAGCAGGTGGCTGGTCGCCATAAGCTTCAGGCTCGCCGGAACCATCAATAGATGTACCGTTATAACAGTAACCAAGTCCCCTTCCAACATCACAACCTACATAATCATCCCATGCATAACCAAGGTCAGTATCAACCCAGGGGCTGAAATAGGTGTTGGTTAGCGTAAATGTTGAACGGTTGATGATCTCATAGGAATAAAAGGTCATGTTGTTGATCTCATCGTTGGTGGTAAAGCCAAAGGCCTGGGCGCGGATCTCGAATCCGATAGAAGCACCCTGGGTTTCTGAATGGAAGTTACCTTTATCATTAAAGATCCACCACAGGGTTTGGTCACCTTTCAGCACCTGGTCGACAAGAATACTCCCTTCTACCGTTCCCATCAGCTCTTCTTCCATAGTTACCTGTGGAACATAACTTGGGTCACCGGCATAATTCAGAGGGCAAAGTTCATTTGTAATATCATAATATGGATAGTCACCCTGGTTTGGGTTATAATCGCCATCACCATCAATATCACGGAAAGGAGCAAGATAATAACTCTGATCTTTTGCAACATCACCATGGGCAGGATAATCAAGGATTGATTGCGGAATACTATAATCAGGGTATTCTGTGGCCCTGTCTTCACTGTTCCACCATCCCAGGAATTCATCAACCTCTGCACGAGTGATCAAAGAGTGCTTGTCGTATTTAGCACAGGTTGCTTCATCTACAGAAGCAGTTCCATCAATAGTAAGAGGTCCTGGCCAATAGTCGTTACCTACCTGACGATAACGCACAGCTGCAAGTTTGAGCTGATTGTTAATATCAAGTCCCCCGATCCAGAGTGATCCGGAGAAAAGGGAGGTAGCACTACCTGCTTTAGGGATAAAATACTGGGCTCCGATACCACCCGGGAGATCCCACCACATGTCTCCACCGGTGTTGATCCTCCCACGGACATTGTTTACATCAAGGAAGCGGAAACCTGATGCGGCAGCACAACCCGCAGCGCTCTCCTTAACAGTCTGCTGGCTCTTACTTCCGTCTCCCTTATATTCCTCTGCATATGCACCCTGCACCAGCGCTATGCTGAGTAGAGCAATAAATAAATGGCGAAATATATTTTTCATGGTTGCTGTATTATTTTTTGTTTTCATAATGTAGGTGTTCATCCTGAATTCTTCTGAGAATTAGAAGTTAAATATTACTCCCAGGCGAATTGTCCTTGGGCTGCTGTAGTACCATGGACGATCGACGAAAATAGCATATAGGTCGCGGAACGATTGCGGATCAAGCTGCTCATTGATCTCACGCTGCCATTCAGGAGCGGCCAGGTATCCATCATCATCAGGGTTACCTGTTGCAGGATAAACATTCAGCACATTTTTGGTATTCAGAACATTATTAATTGACACATAGACGTTCAGGTTTCCAGGTCTTTCACCTTTACCCATCTTAAGTTCAATGTCTTTGTCAACACGGATGTCCATACGGAACTGCCATGGCAGGCGTGATCCGTAGTAAGTACCCTGGAGAAGCCTTGTTCCACCACTTAACTGGCTGTATATGTTACGTGAACGGGTGTATGGCGTACCAGAACCACCAGTTAGAGTCATTGAGAGTCCGGTATTGTTCAGCACCTGAAGAGGAGCTTTTCCTTTCTTCTCACGTTTGATGCTTGGTCCGTTATAGTCAACGCCTCTTCCAAACCTGTAATCGAAAAATACATTGAAACTATGACGACGGTCCCATGCAAGTGGGAAGGTAGTCCTCAGGTTTGGAAGACCGGAGGCCACGAGGGCAGCGGCTGTAGTAGTACTTGAGCCGGTACCATTTGCAAACTGCAGTGTGTAGTATGCACTGATCCTGGCATTGTTTGTCCTTCTCATGTCATACTGAATGGTCATACCCTTTACAGTACCAAAGTCAATGTTGTTATAAGAAGTATAATCTTTAGGATAAGCACCGGTGAAACGGTAGATTTGGATCATATCCCTCATCTCCCTGTAGAAGGCAACAAACTTCAGTGATGAAGTTGGGGACAACTTCTGTTGGAAACCAAGTTCATAATCGATCGTCTTGGATGGGCTCAGGCTTGGGTTGTTGATGGTTCCACCAATATTATCGAAGTAATAATATACCCTTGGGTCTGAACGAAGGTTAGAAGTCGGACGCTGCGTCAGTACATCATAGTGAGCAAAGAAAAGCGCGACATCAGAGATTGGGAATGAGAATGATACCCTGGGCATCACGTTGATCTGAGGATCATAATCGGTAAATGATTCCAGCGGAGGCCTTGTAAGGCTGGGATCAGTAAGGTATGGCGAAACACCTGAGCCCACATTCAATACATTCGGATCCTGGATCTCTGTACCTTCAGCATTATACCATACACTCTCGTCACGATAACCGGTAATTAGTGTAGGATTGTCAGCATTGTCGACATAAACAACATAGTCAGTACCAATGGTGCCAGGGTGTGTGACAGCTTGCCCTCCTACACTCTGTACTTCTGCAACAGTTCTTGCAGGATAGAGGAGGTAAGGGTCATTCAGCACCATCTGGTTCGCATCGAAACGGTCGACACGTACACCAAGGTTGAAGATCAGATCTTTGAAAGCAAACTTATCCTGGATAAATCCAGCCATGTAAATGGGTTCAAAAGCACCAACCGCGCGGGTGTAGACGCCTTCGTCATCAGTCTGGTTGTAGAAATCAGCGAAAGTAGGTTTGCTTTTCAGCTTTTCTCCGGTATAATCATAACCGATAGGGGTTACATACCAGTTACCATCGTTCAGCAACTCATCCGGGCTGAACATGCCAAGATCAAATAATTCTTCGCCAACAGAAACAGTGTGCTCAACATTATTTTCGTCGAAATACTGGATGCTGTTGGTGTTATAATCGTATGACTGAATGTTAATGAAGTCTGTTCCGTTCACTGCGAGACCGAGTTTCTTTCTGAGGTTTGCATCAAAAACTCTTTGCTCGTCTGCATTATATTTTCTGTTATACTCAACAGTATCCTGGAAGACGCCATCAAGGTAAATGAACTCAGGATTCTCAAGATCAAGTTCCTGGATATGGAAGTTGGTGAGACCGTCCATGAGTGTCCACAGGCCAACAGGCGCGACATTATAGGAAGCATCTTTCCTTTGTTCATACTGGATCCCAAACTTCAGCTCATGGTTGCCGATGTCCATTGATCCGGTAGCATTCACACTGATCTGTGAATTGTTGTATTCAAAATAACCGGCCTGTGTGGCGCCCGGAAGGGCAAACATACCATAAACATTCGGTGGTCCCTGGCCGTTGAGGAGGCCGCCACCCAATTGCACCTGGTCGGAATTTCTCCAGTTTCCGTTAGGATCCGGATAAAGGTCGTAATAGGTTTGTGTATGCTGGGTCACATAAGGATTGAGGCTGCCGGGTGTAAATGAAAATAAGGTATCGTAGATGTTATCCATCTCGTATACATTCTGATAATATTCCCCTCCAATGGTATCAGAAGTAAGGGTGTAGTTCTTGGCCAGATGAGAGTCAAATGAGCCCAGGTAACCATATTTGAAAACATCCTGTTTATGATCAGGATCATGTGTAGATCCGCTGAAGCTCTGATAGTCAGCCTGAATAGTGTAATAAACGTTTTTAATGAGAGAGTTTTTATGCGGATCATTCTGGAAACGCTGTGTGAAGCGGCCAAATACCCTCCAGGTCTGAGTGTTAAACAGTGCGTTCTTGTCATAGTTAAACATCGAACTACCGTAGTTGTAGTTATTTCCACGACCGTAGTTATAAGAACCACCAAAAGTAAGGTTGACAGTGGGTCCTGTACGCACGTCGATTTTACCGGTCAGGTTAATATTATATCTTGAAGTGTTGGAAGTAGTATTGATCTTTTCAAGGTCGCTCATCCTGGTGAATTCACCATTTACAAATGTACCGCCTGATTCAAGACCTGAAGGACGCAATGGATTTTGTTGCAGATATGAGATATATTCATCCTGTCCACGGTACATTTCACTTGACATAGGTCTTCCATCCTGGCGATACGTAAAATCACCACCGATGAAATACCCTAGGAGAGATTGGCCTTTCTTACCATCCTCTGTTTTCTTCCTGAAAAGAGGTCCGTTAAGGTTCAGTCCCACACGGTTATATCCGAAAGGATCAAGAAACTCGGAAGTTTCAACCTCAACACCGGCACCAAAAATTCTTGAAGGACCTCTTGTAGTTACTTCAATTATACCACCGGTTGCATCACCATACTGTGCGGGGAGTCCCCCAAGAATTACAGATTGCTGTGCTATGGCAGATGCAGGTAAAGAAAGTGATCCAATGACAGGCATCCCGTCGATATAATATTTGGTATCACCCCTACGGGCACCACGAACGTTGCCGGCTTCACCATCCCTGGAGAATACACCACCAATCGTTGCAGCGATGGATTGAACATTACGGTTCGGCATTTTCTGGATTTCTTCCTGTGTGACGGTACCGCCACTAACGGTTTTATCTTTATCGATCAGCGGGACTTTGTAGTCGATGATAACTACCTCTTCAAGTCCGATGGCTGACGTTGCCATTTCAATATCGAAAAAGCGTGTTTGGTTGGCATTGATCTGAACCCCTCTCACGAGGACTTCATTATATCCGATGAACGAGGCCCTGAGGTCGTATTTTCCGGGAGTGATCGGTTTGATCACATATTTCCCGTTAATATCGGAGGATGACCCACCTATTTGGGAACCACCAAGTTCAAGTATGACGTTCACGAAGGGAAGCTCTTCTCCTGTCTTCTTGTCAATAACCTTTCCTTGAAGCGTACCGGAAGATTGGGAAAATGCCACCAAACTGGTAGCCAGTACAATACCAATAGTTAGAAGTAAATTTCTTAACATACCATGATAATTTTATGTTAGATAAACACTGTGCAATAAGTTCGTAAAGTTAACGAATAAAAAAATTAATATGCAAATATTATTAACACTACGGGCAAAAAAAATTAACAATTACTTAACATTATATTAATGATAAGGTCTCTCAAGAATTGCCGAGTAAATTATGGCCTTTCTAAGGTCTATTTTTACTGGCTTTCCGGCCTTTGTTTCATGCTCTTTCATGATGTCAGTAAATGTGATCCGTCCGAGTGAACTGACGCCTTCACCCGACACTGATTCCAGGCTTTTATAACCATAGCCGATATATCCGGATTGGGGAGCATTTTTACGCTTACGCTCCTCCACTTCGACCAGCATGGGCTCGTCATATTCCGGTTCCAATTCGACGACTTCCGGTTCCAATTCGACGACTTCCGGCTCAGGTACCATGGGTTGTTGTCCCTCGAGCAATTGTTCGAGCAATGACCTGGTGGCGGAAACACCAGTTTTTTCACCCGTAGGGGCAGTGGCCGGCTTCTGTGGGGCTGCATTCTCTTTCTTCTTCTTAGTGGCCTTGTACACAGTTGCGGCAAGCCATATAACGCCGATGATGATGTAAATATAATCTTCCATGTGCAATGATGGTTTTTGGCTATGCTAGTGTAAAAATATTAAATTTTTTCAATAATGAAAGCAATAATCAGTTTTCGGTTGCCGATAATCAGTTAACGGTAGATAGCCGGCAATTGGCGGGAAACCGATTTCTGGCAAGAATTATCACAGATGTGTGATCACCTCAATGATCTTTTCCCGCTTACGACGTGATACCGGGATCCTGCTCCCATCGATCATTTCGATATATCCGCCATCGTTCCGCAAAAAACCTTTGATGTATTTCACATTCACCAGATGGGATTTATGCGGGCGGATGAAGTTATGATCACTGAGCAGTTCTTCGTTTTCTTTCAGGGTCTTTGAAATAAGGATCTTTTTTCCATCCGACAGGAAAAAATTGGTGTAATAGTTGTCGCTCTCACAGCGTAGGATCTGATCGGTCTCGATGATGTGGATCTTCTCAGAAGTGGAAAGCACGATCTTATGTGGCTCCGCCTCCCTTGACTTGATATTATCAAGCAGCACCTGTATGTTCTGGTTTACCTGGGTGTGGCTGATCTTCTGCTCCACCTTTTTTACAGCCCTGACCAACTCCTCCGCATCGATGGGCTTGAGAAGGTAATCCAGGGCGCTGTACTTGATCGCCTTGATAGCAAACTGATCGAATGCAGTAGTAAAAATGATCTCGAAATTGATGCTGTCAAGCTCCTCCAGCATCCTGAAACCGCTGCCATCAGGCATTTGAATATCCAGGAAAATCACATCCGGCTGATGCTCCCTGATAACCTCCAGTCCTCCACGATAGCTTTCTGCTTCAGCAATAATGCTGACATTCTTGCAATAGCGGTCGATCATACCGTTCAGGGTTTCCCTGGAGTGTTTTTCGTCTTCAATGATGATGCCCCTGATCATAGTTTAGGAAATTAGTAAATAGCGGACTGATTGTGTGGTAAAGTTATGATTTGTTTCTCATAGCAACAAACAAAGCTATGGATATTTGAATTAAGATACTCTAATCATCGATATACAGGATGTTGATCTCCACACGCGTACCTGCCGGATCTCCCTTTTCATCAAGGAGATCGATCACCTTTACCGCAAACTTTTCCTTATTCTGCTTGTTCAGGATCTCCAGGCGCTCCCTGGTGATGAGCATGCCCCTCGACTTGCGTTTGATGCCGGAAGATTCCCTGATCTCTTCTGCCTTCTTGCGTCCAACACCATTATCCTCGACAATGCAGTAGATGAAATTTTTGTGGAGCTGAAGCTCAAGCTTAATGTGGCCGGGATCAGGGCTGTGAACAATACCATGCAAAATGGCATTCTCAACAAAGGGCTGGATGATCATGGGCGGGATCTCCATGAACTCATCATCGATGTCTTTATCCACCTCAATGGTATAATCAAATTTATTATCGAAACGCAATCGCTCGATATCCATATAATGCTTCACTGCTTTCAGTTCATCCTTCACCGGTATGCTCGACTCCCGGGAATTGGTGAGAATGAGGCGCATCAACTGTGAGAATTTCGACAGGTAATGAATGGCCTTATCGGTATTGCTCCCGATCACGAAGCTTTGGATGGCATTGAGAGAGTTGAAGATGAAGTGCGGATTCATCTGCAGTTGCAGTGTTTTCTGTTGAACATCGAAAAGCTCTTTCTCTATTTCAAGTACCTTTTTTGCTACTTCATGCTTGCGTTTGATCATCCTGATCCGCCAGTAGATGAACGACCACAGGAGTGCGAATATCAGTGCACCGAAGATCAGCCTGAAAATAAGAGTATCCCACCAGGGGGGAAGGATTATGATGTGGAGCGAGGTGCCGGTATCATTCCAGATGCCGTCATTGTTGGAGCCGATCACCCGAAACACATAACTGCCGGGCGATACCCTGGTATACTCTGCAAGCCTGCGGTTCGCATCGCGGAAATTCCAATCTTCATCATAGTTCTCCAGCATATATGCATACTTGTTCTTGGCAGGATTGGTAAAGTCCAGCGCCGAAAATTCAATGGAGAAGAAATTGTCGTCATGGTTTAACCGGATGCTGTCACCGTCGCAAAAATTTCTTTTTACAGCTTCGTTCAGTTTCTTGAAAGAAGTGATCACGATGCGCGGTGCGTGCTCATTCAGGGCAATTTCCTCCGGAAAAAAGCTGTTGAATCCATCCATCCCGCCAAAAAACATTTCCCCGTCATCGGCATGGAACCATGCTCCTCCGTTGAACTCATTTCCCTGCAAGCCGTCATTAATATCGTAATTGACAAATTCCCCACTGGACGGATTAAATTTTGACATACCCCAGTTGGTTGTCAACCAGAGGTTCCCGTTGCGGTCTTCCAGGGTGATATACACCACATTATTGGGAAGCCCGTTTTGCTCATCCAGGTGAAGAAAACGTTCGCGGAGCGGATCAAAATGGTTCAGCCCGCCCCCCATGGTGCCAATCCAGAAATTGCCTTTGCTGTCCTCCTGTATGCCGAAAACAGCATTCGCGCTGATACTGAAAGGATCGTCCGGGTCATGAGTGTAAGAAATGAACGCATCCCTGTCGGCATCATAACGGTTCAGCCCGTTGTTGGTCCCAAACCACTTTACATGATCCTTGTCTTCATAAATGATCCATATCCTGTTGTTGGAAATACTAGTAGTATCCCTTGGATCATGTGCCCAGGAATGCATCTCCATTGTATCAGGATGAAAAGCATTTACCCCCCTGCCGGAACCTACCCAGATATAATCCTGGTAGTCTTCCATTACCCAGAGGAGGTTGTTGTCGTTGAGGGAGTTAGGATCATAAGGCGAGGCAGTAAATTGCGTATACTCTCCGGTGGAGGGCACATACTTGAACAGGCCATCACTGTCGGTGGCGATCCAGATGTTTCCCAGGTGGTCCTTTTGCATAGATCGGATGCGAACATCTGCGATATCGGTATAGGGGTCGATCATATAATGCAATCTGCTGTATCGGCCACTCCTCCGGTCGAGTATATTTACGCCTTTGCCGGTGCCCAGCCAGATCAAGCCGTCATCATCCTTAAATACGCAATGGATCACATTGTCACTTAGTGAGTATGGGTCGTCAGAATCCCTGTGGTAATAGTTAAATTTGCTCAGGCCCAGGTGCACCTTGTTCACCCCTTTGTAGGTCCCGACCCAAACTGATCCCATATCATCTTCATAAATGCAGTTCACATCATCGTTGCTCAGGCTGGTGCTATTACCTGAATGCCGGTAATGGCTAAAGCTTCCCTGCTGCCTGTCGAAGGTATTGAGCATATCCTTGGTTCCTACCCAGAAAATCCCCCGAGAGTCTTCAAAGATGGCTTTTACCTGATTATTGCTCAGGCTCTCCGGATTGTCATGCTCATGAAAAAAATGCATGAAGCCTTCGCGCTCGCCAAGGTAAAGATTGAGTCCGAATTGTGTCCCAACCCATAAGCGCCCGCTACGATCTTCATAAATGTCATTGATGGCATTACTGCTGATGCTGCTATTATCGTATGGAGAGTGAAAAAACGGCGTGAAGAGCTGGGTTGAATCATCAAATTTTAAAAGGCCGAAACGGGTGGCGACCCACAGGAATCCGGAGCGGTCCTGCATTACTTTGTTGATCCAGTTGGTACGGATGCTGTCAACATTTGCAAAATTGAAACTGAAACGCTTGTAAACATGGTTTTTTTTGTCGTAGCGGTTCAGCCCCTGTACCGTGCTGATCCATAGATAGCCTTTCCGGTCCTGGAAGATATGGTTGATAGTATTGTTACTAAGGCTATTACTTTCTCCCGGGATATTCTTTATAACGCTAAAATTTTTTGTTTCCTGCTCGAAGCGGTTCAGCCCATCCTGGGTTCCGGCCCAGATCACACCTTCATCGTCTTCGAGCAATGTGTTGATGGTGGGATTGCTCATACCATCCAGCTTATTGTAGATGATAAAGTCGTAGCCATCATAGCGGTTCAGGCCATCCCAGGTACCAAACCACATATAACCCTGGCTGTCCTGCATAATGGTGTTCACCATATTCTGGCTGAGCCCCTTAACACGTTTGATGTTTTCAGTCTTAAGGTTTTCGAAACTGGCCTCATATGCTTCCTGGGCGATACTGCCTGGTACGATATGCAGGAGCGAGAAGAAAACGATGAAGAAAGAAAGGTATGTGTGTTTAATTGCCATCGCAGGATTTGGATCTTTTTCGTTTGAAGGTTCGGTTTACCCATGAATCCTTCCGGTTAACATTCGTCTTTTTTCCCCGCTTCCTGGATTTTTTCATCATCTTCTGGGTGTTCACATGCTGGATATCGTAATGGTGCTGTAGATATTCATCCACCATCTTTTGATTATCCTTTTTCATCTGTTTCTCCATCTTATAGGCTTGCTTCTGAGCCGGTGATATCCTGGTCCGGCACGACAGCATTGCAGTAGCACCGGCAAGGAGAAAGATGAAGAAAATTACCCTGAATTTCATTTTTCTGATACCAAAAATCTACCACTAAGTTAGTATTTTGCCCGGAACGTATGCTCCTCACAGCTAAAAGAGGAAATATTATTACTACTTTTGCGTTCGCAAATATCAAGTGTAATAAGGAATTATGAAGAGCAGAAGAATTTTATCACAATTAGTGCTTGCTTTCTTTATCGGAGGGCTAATCTTCAGTGCCTGCAAAAAGAATGGTGATGACCCCAACAGCGATATCCCCTATGCCCATATCAATGTTGTGATCAATCCAAACTCGACATTATACCAGGAGCTGAATATTGTCAGTGGCTGGATGTACTATCCTTATGTAAATTCACCCAGCCGTGGGTTGATTATTTACAGGCTTACCCAGGATCAGTTTCTTGCATATGAGCGCACGCCACCTGTAAATTCCAATTCATGTTGTGATCCGAATAACGGGCTGTGTACTTACCTGATCGTTGGCGATTATTATCCCTTCGTATATGATACCTGCTCTGATATGTCTTATCAGATCATCGACGGATCTCCGATCTCCCCGGCCACCATACCCTTGAAACAATACATGACATCATATGATGGCATGAACCTGTATATAAACAACTAGGATTAGCGTCCTGCATAAGTTCGATGCGACCCGTTTACAAATCGAAATACACCCCCTGGCTAATTGCCGTATTATTGCTTGTCACCTTTCTTGTCTACCTGCCCTCACTGCAGAATGGATTTACTAACTGGGATGACCTCGAGCAGGTTGTGGATAATAAGGATATTAAGACCCTGGGAATCACGGGTACAAAAAGCATTTTCAGCTCTTTTTATGTGGGAATGTACCAGCCAGTTACTACACAGCTATATGCAATAGTATATAATGCCTTTGGAGAGGACGCTAAGGCATTTCATACATTTTCATTGCTGCTGCACCTTTTAAATATCATATTGGTATTTTCACTGGTGCGTCTTTTTGCGAGGGAAGATACCATTGCCCTGATTACAGCGGCACTTTTTGCACTGAATCCTATGCAGACTGAATCGGTGGCATGGGTGTCGGCAATGAGCAACCTGCTTTACACATCTTTTTACCTGGCCGGGTTGATCACATATTTAAAATATGTCCGCAGAGCAGCACTGAAGTATCTGGTATTCACATTTATATTATTTGTGCTATCCCTTTTATCAAAACCCACTGCCGTTACATTTCCGATAGTTATTCTGTTCATCGATCTGTACTTACGCAGAAAGGTTAATTTAGGCCTGATCATAGAAAAAGTACCTTTCTTACTTTTATCAATTCTCATTGGCATTGTGATCATTTATGCACGTGAAGAAGCCGGACATATTATCGATATTACTGAAAGATTTGGATGGGGTGAGCGCATACTGATGGTATTTTATGCAATTGCATTTTATGTCACCCATCTGATTGCTCCAACATGGCTATCGGCCTTTCATCCATACCCTCTGGATGGCTTGCCGGTGGATTATTATATAGCTCCCCTGGTTACAATTATGCTTGTTTTTCTTTTGTTTCGCCTGAAAGGGCAAGAAAAAAGGTTTGTCAAGGCCGGATTTTTATTTTTCCTGATAACAATCGCAATTGTTCTTGAACTCATCCCCGTGGGTGTACAAGTAGTGAAGGAACGTTACATTTACCTTCCTTCTATTGGGCTGTATTTTGCCTTTTCAGCTTTGATGCTTTTTCTTTTTGTGGGAAAGTTTAAAAGACTGCCCCTGTTAATCACTGTCCTGCTTGTTTCAACATTTTCCGCTATCACTGTTTCAAGGGCTGCAATCTGGAAAGATAGCCTGAGCCTTTGGAATGACGTTCTGGAACAATATCCAGAAGCATCAGCCCCGCTGATCAACCGCGGAAACACCTGGCAGGAAAATGGTGATATGACCAAAGCCATCGCAGATTATTCTATGGCCCTGGTGTCGGAACCCGCAGCCGCAGATGCCTATACGAACAGGGCCCTGGCCTACTATAAGCTTGGAAATATTGAGATGGCGTTGAAAGATTTCGACCGTGCCATTGAATTGGGATTGAAAGATGCTGCCACCTTTAGTGAACGTGGATTGCTGAGGGCTTCAGCCGGGATGTTTTCTGGTGCCAACGAGGATTTTTTAATGGCTTCCGAGATCGAACCCCTCAATGTAGATTACCTGACCAACCTGGGCTTGATGTATGCCAAGTTAGAGGAATATGAACCAGCCCGGGAGGCACTTTCCAGGGCTATTGAGTTAGATGGGTCTTCTGCTAAAGCTTATTATTGGCGTGGAATGGTGCAGATGCAGATCAAAAAGTATAATGCAGCATGTGATGACATGAAAATTGCAATATCACTTGGCTGGCCTGTTGAGCAGGTACCCGCATTCTGCCGCTAAAATATTAATAAAAACTCCCGGTATCTGGCACCCGGCACCCAGTACCTTTCTCTAATATCTGTAATGCTCAGGCTTATATGGCCCATTCTTGGGAACACCCAAGTAGGCTGACTGCTCATCGGTCATTTCGGTAAGTTTCACTCCGACATGCTCGAGATGCAGACGGGCTACTTCCTCATCGAGGTATTTAGGCAGCCTGTACACGTCGACATCATAATCGTTTTTCCAGAGGTCGAGTTGGGCCAGGGTCTGGTTGGTAAATGAGTTGCTCATTACGAAGCTGGCATGGCCGGTAGCGCATCCCAGGTTTACAAGTCTGCCCTCGGCCAGCAGGTAAATGCTGTGTCCGTCAGGGAAGATGTATTTGTCCACCTGTGGCTTAATGTTGATACGCTCTACGCCCGGTGCATTGTTGAGCTTGTCAACCTGGATCTCATTGTCGAAATGGCCAATGTTGCAAACGATGGCTTCATTATTCATCTGCGCCATATGATCGAGGGTGAGCACGTCTTTATTTCCTGTTGTTGTAACGAAGATGTTTCCTTCCGCCAATGCTTCTTCGATAGTGGTCACCTCAAATCCTTCCATAGCGGCCTGTAAAGCACAGATAGGATCGATCTCGGTTACGATCACCCTGGCACCGTATGAACGCATTGATTTGGCACTGCCTTTACCCACATCGCCATAACCAAGTACAACCACTACCTTACCGGCTATCATTACATCGGTAGCGCGTTTGATACCATCGGCCAGTGATTCGCGGCAACCATAAAGGTTATCGAACTTCGATTTTGTGACAGAATCATTAACATTGATCACCGGGATCAGCAGTTTTCCGCTTTCCATGCGCTGATATAGCCTGTGCACACCGGTGGTAGTTTCTTCAGAAACACCTTTGAGCTCCTTTACTGTCCTGTGCCAGCGTGAATTATCTTCAGCAAGTATGCCTTTCAGCGTCTGCATTACCACTGCTTCTTCGTGGTTTTCCGCTTCCTTGTCAAGGGTAGATGCATCATCTTCAGCTTCATATCCAAGGTGCACGAGGAGCGTTGCATCGCCGCCATCATCAACAATAATGTTTGGACCTTTTCCGTCGGGGAAAGCAAGTGCCTGGCCGGTGCACCACCAGTACTCTTCCAGGGTCTCGCCTTTCCAGGCAAAAACAGGGACCTGAGCATCGCGTACAATAGCAGCGGCGGCATGGTCCTGTGTGGAAAAAATGTTGCAACTGGCCCATCTTACATCAGCGCCAAGAGCTTGCAGGGTTTCTATCAATACAGCCGTCTGAATGGTCATGTGCAGTGAACCTGTGATCCTGGCTCCGTTCAATGGCTTGCTGTCGCCATAACGCTCACGTAATGCCATCAAACCCGGCATTTCCTTCTCTGCGATCTCTATCTCTTTCCTGCCCCAGTCTGCTAGCTTTATGTCTTTGATCTTATAATCTGTCATCTTATCTGTGATTATCTGTGTCATGTTGATATCAATTTTGGGCTGCAAAATTACTCTTTTTTTGATTATAGATTATGGATGACGGATGATGAATTCTGAAACAAGAAATAATTTCGCACATAGTCCTGAGCTTAATATTCAAAATTAACCCAACACCCAACACCCAACACCCAACACTCAACACTCAACACTCAAAACTCAACACTTAAAACGTATCTTTGCACCAATGCCCCTGCACACAAATAAGAATCTTAACGACCACTCACGCCTGGTGATCTGGGAGATAGAGGAATCTCCTGAATGGTTTTTATCTGCCCTGCATCTGGAGGATGATGAGCTGGAGAAATACAATGGCTTCAGGACTGATCAGCGAAGGGTGCACTGGCTGGCATACCGCTATATCCTGAAGAATATTGTTGGAAAAGGAACGCAGATCAGAGTGAAGTACGACCCAAACAACAAGCCTTTTCTTGATCTTTCTGAGGAGCATATCTCCGTTTCGCATTCAGGAAAGTTTGCCACTGTTATCATCAGCAAGCAATACCAGGTGGGCATCGATATTGAGCAGGTACATCCACGTCTTCATAAGGTGGCAGAAAAATTTTTAAGTCCTGAAGAGGGGGCCGATGGCCTCGGCGAACTCTCAACCGAGCACCTTTGCCTGCACTGGTGCGCAAAAGAGGCGCTGTATAAATTATATGGTGAGAGGAAGCTCGATTTCAGGGATCACATACACATTCTGCAGCCACCACCCGGGCACGAAGGCATCTTTAAAGGAAGGATAAGGTCGGGCGAGACAGACCGCCTTTACCATTTGCAGGCTGAAAAAGTAGAAGACTATTTCCTGGTCTTTGCTATTGATACTCCCGAATTTTAAGTTTTGTATTAAGCTTCCATTCTGATTCCCGGAGAGGCTTCATTTTCGTATATTTGCCACAACATGGTCATGGATATTTACAGTTTGATCTCCCAAAAGGATGAAAAGCAGTTTGCCGTTCTGGTTGACCCCGAGCAGTGTGAACACCAGGTGCTGAAGAACCTTGTTTCGCTGGCCAATGAATCGGCAGTTGATCATATCTTCGTCGGCGGCAGTTTGTTAGTTAACGATAACCTCGATAAATGTATCCGCCTGATCAAGGAAGAAACTCAACTTCCCGTGATTATTTTTCCCGGCAGTGAATTGCAGGTCAACGGGCATGCCGATGCCATTCTTTTGCTGTCGCTGATCTCAGGACGTAATCCGGAGCTCTTGATAGGTAAGCAGGTGATTGCTGCCCCATACATCCGCGCCAGCGGACTGGAGGTTTTGCCTACCGGCTACATGCTCATCGAGAGCGGGAACTCCACTACGGCATTATACATGAGCAATACAACACCCATCCCCCGGGAAAAAGATGACATAGCCATGTGTACTGCCATGGCGGGGGAGATGCTGGGCATGAAGCTCATCTATATGGATGCCGGCAGCGGTGCCGAACATGCTGTGCCTGAGAGCATGGTCAGACGCGTAAAAGATCAAATCGAAATACCACTTATTGTAGGTGGTGGGATCAGAAATCCGGAAATCGCCGCCGGGATTAGCCGTGCCGGTGCCGATATGGTTGTTGTCGGAACAGCTATAGAGAAGGATGTGGAACTGATCAAAGAGATATCTGCGGCAGTGAAATCGGCATAAGCGGTACGCGGTACGCGGTTCGCGGTGCGTGGTACGCGGTTTGCGGCTCGTGGTACGCGGTTTGTGGTACGCGGTTTGTGGGAAAATTCACCCGGCATCTGGTACCTGGCACCCGGTACCCTCTTCTTATTTTCAGGGAATACCCTTACATAAACCATTTTGATAATTTGTATCTTGCCCCCTCATTAAAAATCAGTACATCATGAAAAAAACCAGCCTTGCCCTGCTGATTGCAGTTTTTTTATTTCCTCTCTTCCTCCAGGCACAGGAAAAGTCACTTACCATTGAAGATGCGTCGTATATGAACCGAAGCATCATGCCCGAATCCATTCGGGGCCTGAAGTGGATGGGAAGCACAGCAATGTTTTCTTTCAATGAAGGGAATGAAGTGATGGCCTCCAAGGCTAATTCAGACAAACCATTTCTGCTCTTCAGCCTGGATGATATCAACAGCAGCCTGAAGAAACTGGATGCGGACACTCTCCGCAGATTGCCCTCCTTTACTTGGCTGGATGAGAAATCAGGATATTTTACTGCCGGGAACACGGTATACATTTATAACATCACATCAAAGCAGATTCGGGAGTTGAACGATTACCCGGCGGAAGCACGCAATACTGATCTCAATGATAATACCTATGCGATGGCTTACACCATCGACAATAACCTGTACATTGCTTTCGAGGGCCGTCAGATTCAGATCACTAATGACGAGGATCCCGGTATCATCAACGGGCAAACGGTGCATCGCAATGAGTTTGGGATCAGTGGCGGAACTTTCTGGTCACCCAGAGGGAACTACCTGGCATATTATCACAAAGATGAGACCATGGTTAGCGAATACCCGATGGTGGACGTTGATGCCAGGATAGCTGAAACAGATAATATCAAGTACCCTATGGCAGGCATGGCCAGCCATGAAGTGACCCTGGGCATTTATGACATCGGCTCAGGGAAAACAAAATTCCTGAAAACCGGCACTCCTGCCGATCAGTACCTGACTTGTATTAGCTGGGGCCCGCTGGAGCAATATGTATATATCGCAGTGCTGAACCGCGACCAGAACCACATGAAAATGAACCAGTATAATTCCCGAAGCGGGCAGCTGGTCAAAACCCTCTTCGAAGAGAAGAGCGAAAAATATGTTGAGCCGGAAGATGGCCTGGTATTCCTGAAAACCATGCCGGAAGAATTCATCTGGATCAGCGAAAGGGATGGTTACAGGCATCTTTATCTTTTCAATACCGCCGGAGATCTCGTCAGGCAATTAACTTCCGGGGAATGGGTTGTTCGGAATTTCCTGGGACTCGGTCCCAAAGACAAATATGCCTACTTCACGGCAAGCAAAGAGAGCCCGCTTAATACAGATGTTTATTCAGTGGAACTGAAATCCGGTGCGATCACGAAGATCAGTGAAAAGAACGGGTCACATTATGCATTGCTCAATGCGAATGGAAAATATTTTATCGACATCTTCAGCGACACTACGGTGTCAAGAGAGTACAGCGTTATAAGTACTAAAGGGAAGGTGCAGCAAGTTCTGCAGGAAAATGCCAACCCCCTGGAAGAATATGCCATAGGAAAGATGAAGATTTTCAGCATAAATGCTGATGATGGTACTGAGTTGTATTGCCGGATGATCACTCCTCCGGATTTCGATCCTGCAAAAAAATACCCGGTCATAGTATACGTTTATGGTGGTCCGCATGCACAGCTGGTCACGAACTCATGGATGGGTGGGGCCTCCCTTTTTCTCTATTATATGGCCCAGGAAGGTTATATCATTTTTACGCTGGATAATCGTGGATCAGCGCATCGCGGCCGCGACTTCGAACAGGCTGTACACCGGAACATGGGCACAATAGAAGTAGAAGACCAGGCCGATGGCGTTGATTATTTGAAATCACTCCCGTATGTAGATGCCGAAAGGATCGGTGTGAACGGATGGAGCTATGGTGGTTTTATGACGATCTCCTTAATGCTGAAGCAAGCCGATGATTTTAAGGTAGGTGTATGTGGCGGGCCTGTCACCGACTGGCAATATTATGAGATCATGTATGGTGAGCGATATATGGACACTCCGGAACAAAACCCGGAGGGCTACGAAGAAGCAAGCCTGCTGAATCATGCTGATAAGCTGAAAGGTGATTTGCTAATTATTCACGGCACATTCGACCCTGTGGTTGTCTGGCAACATTCACTAAGCCTGATCAAGAAATTTATTTCGGAAGGCAAGCAGGTAGATTATTTTGTTTATCCGGGCCACGGCCATGGTGTTGGCGGCATGGACCGCATTCACCTCAATGCCAAGATGGCGAAGTACTTTGTCGATCACCTTTAAGCTATTATGCATAAAGCAAAGATCATTTTATCTGTTCTGGGCATTTGCCTGAGTTCACTTCTCAGTGCGCAGATTGACCTGTCCTGAATAAAAGTCCTCACGGACTGGAATATACTGCAGGGCTTAGCCAGGCTGACGCCGGTTACTTACAGCAGCTTGCTACATTTACGGTACTTAGTAACCCGGAGCAGTGGAATATTTTTCATCCTGATCCGTTGCAGGCTTCATTTACATATGAGATTACCGATTTCATGGCAGCGTTCACAAATACATCCATGAATGCATCTGAGTATTTGTGGAATTTTGGGGATCCGTTGTCAGGATCACAGAATACTTCTACCCTGGAAAATCCAAGCCATGAATTTACCGCACCCGGAACTTATGTGGTCAGCCTCACAGCCGATTTTCCATGCATGCAAGAAGACATCTTTTCAGATACGCTGGCTATACTGGAAACCGGTTTGTCCGAGGTGTTTTGGAACAGGCAGATCATGGTATTTCCAAATCCTGCCAGGGATTATATCACTATCATGAGTGATCGGAATTATAATGAATTCCGCATCATCGATGAGTTAGGAAAGATACAAATTTCAGGTCAGATCAGTATGCAAAACGGAAGCACATTTATATCAACTGCTACCCTTGCAGCAGGGATATATTTCCTGCACCTGAGCGGAAGCGAAGGTCGGTATTCTCAGAAGATCCTGATCAGGTAAGAACCTGAACCCGGGCGCTTATCTTTTTATAAAATTCCTTGTGGCATATTGCCCGTCAAGGATGATATTTACGTAATAAATTCCTTTTTCCAGTGCCGATATATCTAGCGTTAGCTTTGTTGTTTCGGTTGTTTCCATCATCACCATGCGTCCCATGTTATCAAACACTTTCACCTGGGCATGCAGTGGTACATCCATGCTGATCATTTCAGTAGCAGGATTTGGATAAATATTACCAACGACCTTATCGAAAATTTCAGCAATACCAACATTGGATTCATTTACCGTTAGCTGGGTTCTATAGATCATATCACCCATGGGGGTGCCGCTGGCATCGGAAGCATTTACTGCTGCAAAAAAGTTCAGTGTTCCTGTCCCGGAAGGTGGAGCTACCCAATCCATCGTCCATGAGTTGGGGACCCCTATCGGATCGGTTCCTGCGGCTGTATGTGAGACAGCAGAAGGTCCTTTAAGTTGGGTTCGTGAACTGTTGGTAATGATCCATGAGCCTGCTTTGGCAGCCGGGGTTTCGGCAGTAATCTGAAATCCCATCTTGGACGTATTTGCACCGGGCGTGCTCAATATGATGGTATAGGTTGTGCCCGGTGTGTATCCACTTATTGGAATATTACTGCTTATCCAACCGTTAATGATGCTTGCCGGCCCCGGGGGGTGACAGTCGGTGCAGTCTATTCCGTCCAGTGGCGAACCGGTATAGCCCGCATTGGGTCCGCCGGTAAAAGCAAACATCAGTGCAATGGCCGGAATAAGGATGAGAGAAATAGTGTAGATTTTTTTCATAAGCTTGTCTTTGTTTAATGATTCACTTATAAAGATAGCTTATTATTTACAATTTGTCCATTTCCCATGATCAGGATCAGATTTTTCCATCCTGCAGCATCCTGTCGTAAAGTTTACCGCCACCTTTGTTAAGCCTGACATTTTTAATATAACTATGACCTTGAAAGTGATATGTAAAGGTACAATCGTTATATCATAATTTTTAAGACTGAGATTAAATAATTATATTTGGAAAGAGAAGAGACCATTTTAACTTCTAAAACCAATAATAATGAAAAAACTAATTACTCTATTCACAATTGCACTGCTCAGCACATCCTTTGTAGTTTCCCAACCCTGCCTGCCAAGTGGTATAACATTTACAAGTCAGACGGCCGTTGATAATTTCCAAACCAACCACCCGGATTGTACTGAAATTGGCGGGGATGTGATTGTAGACAGTGAAACAATACATAACTTAAACGGATTAAGTGTTATCACAATTATCGAAGGAAAACTTGAAATTATTGGATGTGATATATTGTCCAGCTTAACAGGACTGAACAATGTAACTTCCCTCGGGGGTGACCTTGTTATTGCCGGTAATGATGCCCTGTTCAATTTAACCGGGCTGGAAGGTCTGACTTCCATCGACGGTGATTTTGACGTAAGAGCTAACTCATATCTGATCGATTTTACCGGTCTCGACAATGTCAATTCTATCGGAGGTGGTGTTTGGATATGGCTTAACTATAATTTGTCAAGTTTTGCCGGATTGGAAAAACTGACCTCTATCGGAGATGGATTATCGATAGGCATTTATGGTTGGCCATCCGGATATTGGGGCAATGAATCCCTGACCAAAATATCACAATTGAGCAGCCTGACTTCCGTTAGCGGAGATCTCAAAATTATTGGCAACAATGCACTGAGCAATTTAGCAGGACTGGATAACATAAATTCAAACACGATCGGAAATTTGACCATAGCCCACAACTTATCATTAACAACATGTGAGGTTCAAAGTGTTTGTGATTATCTGGACAATCCTACCGGATCAACTTCAATTCTTGGCAACGCGTCCGGTTGTGGCGACCAGGCAGAAGTGGAATATGCCTGTACACTGCTCGGGATTTCTGACATTATCTTGGAATCTGAATTCTCCATATATCCCAACCCGGCAGATAAGAATCTGTTTATCTCCAGCGAGAATGGATTGATCATAGATGAAGTACGTATTTATAACCAGGTCGGACAGGAAGTAATACGTGAAAATCATAATACCAACAAACTGGATATTTCAATGCTCCGGCAAGGAATGTACGTTGTTGTACTGGTTTCAAACGACCTGAATATAAGAAAGAAGCTGATAGTCAATTAGCGAATACACCATGTAAATTTGCTGCAAGCCCATATGTGGCATCAGGCAAACTCCATCTGCAAGATCGTTTGCATTAATGTTTAAACTTTGTTTATTCTTAGATTATTATTAAGCCATGAGAAAAGTATTTTTAAGTAGTATCGTTTTAATTGCCCTTTCATTGTTGTCATACTCGCAAGAGCGCGGAGATGAGTGGCTTGAATGGGGAGTTAATTATGGTGACCTCGGTTTTGCAACCGGGCACTCACATGCCATGATAGCAACCGATTTTGATCTTGAAGGAGAGGTCCGCTATTTAAAGGCAATCGAATATAATTCCCAAACGCCATTCGGGGTGTCCGACACTGTTCCTGTGACCTGGCGCATTGTGGAATTTGACGGAGAACCGCTCTGGGATAACCAGATTGGTACCCTAACGGGCAATTTTGTTGTTCCCGGAACCGGCGTCCCTCCTGTGTATACGGAAGTGGTGGATAATACGCCCATCACTGGCCATTTTGCCATAGCTTTATCATTTGCCGACAGCATGTACCATGTTTTCCTGATGGATGAATCAGCAGTAAGCAATCATACATGGTTCTGGAAACAGAACATTGGATGGGTGCTGGCAGAAAGTGTGATTTTTGTGCCCGGGGCATATCATTTAAGATTGCTGGTTAGCGACGATCCCGTTGGAACAGAAGAAAACTTTTTAAGTGCCGACCGGGAAAGTCTGCGAGTGTTTCCCAATCCTTTCCTGGATAAAATAAACATCTCTTATATCAATAAAACAGCCGGCCATATTAAGCTGGATGTATTCAATGCAATCGGGATACCAATAGAAAAACTCTGCGACGCATGGCTGCCCGAAGGGAAGCATGACTTTCTTTTCGACGGAGCGGACCTTTCCGGTGGTATTTACCTTATCCGTTTAGCGACTGACAATGGAGTAATCAGCAAAAAGGTATTGCGAAAATAAACTGTTATAAATCTAAACAATGCTATCATGTTTAAGCATAACAACGTTAACTTAGCATTCTTACTTCTCTTACTAAGCGTATTTTCACTTAGGGCGCAGACATTTTCCTTTAACGACAGCTGGGACAAAGCCGGGTTCAACCTGGTCATTGAAGCACCGGTAGGTATAGAAGTAATCTATTCAGTTCAGGAATTTTATATGGATGATGTTAGCGTAAAAGGCACTTCCATGAAAGCCATTCACCTTCCCGGCGTATTTCTCCCAAATAATGAAGGTGCTCCCGACCTGGCAGGAAGCGGCCGGTATATTGCCATTCCGCAAGGTGCTACGGCAAGCCTGAATATCCTTTCTTACAGGACAGAAACATACCAAAATATTGATGTTTCACCCGCACCGCGCATACCCCTCGAAACAGATAACAGCCCTCTGGATTTTAACAAAGATGAAAGCATCTACTCGACAAATGCTTTTTATCCGGCAGAACCTTTTCAACTTTCAAAGCAAACTACCATCAGGGAAGTGGATGCTGTGATACTTGGCATCACCCCTTTTCAGTATAATCCTGTAACAAAGGAGCTTATCGTTTACCGCGACATTAAGCTCGAGGTGAATTTTGAGGGCGGCAACGGACAGTTTGGAGATATGCGCTATCGCAGCCGATGGTTTGATCCCATTCTTCGCGACAGGCTTTTGAACTTTGCATCTCTCCCGGAAATTGAAAACACAAGCAAACAGGGAAGCAAAACTGACGGCTTCGAATACGTGATCATTACTCCTGATAACCCTGTTTTTACCGCCTGGGCCGATTCCATCAAGCTTTTCAGGAACATGCAGGGGATCAGTACCGGGGTTTATAGCATCACTGAAGTTGGCGGGAACAACACAAACACCATCGAAAGCTTCATTAATGATGCATACAACACATGGGTTATTCCACCGCTGGCTGTCCTGATCATGGCTGACTATGGTGCTACGGGCGATGGGATCCTTGCCCCAACCTGGGATAATGCCTGTGTTTCAGATCATATTTATGCCGATGTGAACGGCAACGATATGGCTGATGTGATCATGGCAAGGATGACCGCAGAAAACAGTGCGCACCTGGAGAATATGATCGGAAAGATCCTGGATTATGAAAGGAATCCACCTACATACGAAAGTTTTTATAATCCCATTACTGCTCTGGGATGGCAGACAGAACGCTGGTTTCAGATCTGCAGTGAGTCGGTTGGCGGGTTTTTTAAGTATGTCCAGGGTAAAGATCCCATACGGATCAATGAGATATATGCAGGCGATCCAAACGTTGATCCCTGGTCGACAGCAACGAATACAAGTACCATTCTTGGCGTTTTCGGGCCCGCCGGACTTGGATATATGCCGGCCATACCCAATGATATGGGGAACTGGTCCGGAGGTAATGCTGCCGATATAAACAATGCGATCAATGCCGGGGCATTTCTCCTGCAGCATCGCGACCATGGAGGCGAAACAGGCTGGGGCGAGCCTGACTATAATAACAGTGACCTGAACGGACTATCGAACGAAGACCCTGTTTTTGTATTTTCCATCAACTGTCTTACCGGCAAATATAACTGGGAATACGAGTGCTTTACAGAGAAATTTCACCGGATGGAACATGGTGCCCTGGGGGTTATTGCCGCTTCGGAAGTTTCTTATTCTTTTGTGAACGACACTTATATTTGGGGACTATATGATTATATGTGGCCGGATTTTTTACCCCAATTCGGATCCACTATTGCGGAAGAAAGAGGGATGCTCCCGGCTTTTGCCAATGCAGCTGCCAAATATTTCCTGCAAGCTTCGAACTGGCCATTTGCAGGCGGCAAGGAAGATACCTACTACCTTTTTCATCATCATGGATGTGCATTCCAGACATTGTATTCAGAAGTTCCCATGAACATGATGGTTGTGCATGACAATGTGCTCATTACCGGCTCCGACAACTTTACTGTTAGCGCCGATTCGGGAGCTTTTATTGCACTTTCATTCAACGGCGATGTGATGGGTACTGCAGAGTCAGACGGCACACCCCAGGTCTTTAGTATTACACCGCTTATGGCAGGTGATGCATTTGACGTAGTAGTGACAAGACCCAACTACTTCAGGTATCACGGGATTGTTGAGGTGATCCCGGACGATATTCCATATGTGATCTATAATGATTATGCCATCAATGATGCAGGTGGCAATGGAAATGGCATGCTCGATTATGGTGAATCCATACTCCTGTCGCTGAGCCTTGAAAATGTTGGCCTCGTTGATGCACTTGCTGTTGATGCTGATATTTCCACATCGAACAGCTTCATCAACATCACAGACAATACTGCCCATTTCGGTGATATTTTAGCCTCACAGACAGCTACGGTAAGCGATGAATATGCATTTGATGTTGCTCCGGACATCAGCGATGGTGAATTAATTACTTTCCAGGTACAGGCTACCGATGGAAACTCAGTGTGGAACAGTATATTTCCGATCCGGGCTCATGCCCCGCTCATGGAATATATCACTTATACTCTGGATGATGCTTCTGGTAACGGGAATGGGGAACTTGATCCCGGTGAAACCGCGGAAATTATTGTGACAATCGGCAACCATGGGTCATCCGAAGCCTATAACGTGATTATGGACCTTACTTGCAGTGGGAATCCATATATAACGGTAAACAACGGCCCCCTTGCTGTTGGAAATATTCCGGAACAGACAACGGGTGTTGCCGTATTCAGCATCACTGCAGCTGATGACACCCCTGGCGGCCATCATGCATTGTTCACTGTGGATATCGATGCAGACCTTGGTATTTCCGGGGCAGGTAGTTTCGAGATAGTTATCGGACGTTTTGATGCGCTTGTGCTGGACCTGGATCCATACAATCATTCCGGTCCTGCCATGATGGATGCCTTTAATGACCTGGATCTCTCTGCAAGTTATGAAACTGAATTTCCGGATGATCTGAACATGTACAGATCTGTATTTGTTGCCCTGGGCATTGTAATTACCGGTCATGAACTAACGCATGTTGAAAGTGCAAAGCTTGAGCAGTATCTTGATAATGGCGGGAAGCTTTACCTCGAAGGCCGCAGGACCTGGTACAACGACCCCCAGCAAGCGATCCACGATAAATTCAACATTGATATTGTACTGGATAGCTGGTTTCCATATGAATTGATTACCGGAGAAGCAGGAACTTTCACCGAAGGCATGAACTTTCAATTTGGTGGTGTCAGTCCGTATAACAATTATTATTTGACTCCTGAAGGCAGTGCTTTCACCATTTTTACAAGTTCAGGTCCTGATTTTGGATGTGCCGTCGCTTATGATGAAGGTTCTTATAAAACTATCGGCTGCGCCTTTGAATTCGGCGACCTGACCGATTCCGGCCATCCAGCGACAAAGCAGCAGCTGATGCTTGAATATATGAAGTTTTTTGGCACTATCGTAATTGGTATCCCCGACGGTCCACAACAAAATATTTCTGCTTCACTGGGCGATTCATATCCAAACCCATTTACTGAGCAGACGACTATTTCATTCAGTATGCAGGATAATGAACAGATAAGTATTGAGGTATTCGATATCAACGGAAAGAGGGTTGCAATCCTTCTTGACAGGATCCTGAAAACCGGCCGCCACTCCATTCAATGGGATGGGACTGATGATGATGGCATTAAATTGAATAGCGGAATATACATAGTCAACTTGAAAACAAGTTCAGTTAATGACAATAAAAAGCTTATTCTTCACTGATGAATGACTAAAGTTTTTTAATCCCTTCAAATACAATTTATTGTGGTACCACCACCACGATAGCTATCGGGAATTCTAAAGCTGATATAACAGCCTTAATATAAATTAGTTAACTCATTGTTTTCAAATTCCCCGTGCAGTTTTGTGAAGGCGAACTTGTGAATTAAAGGTAATAATTATATATCACACCATAATTGATTGCAATTTTGATTGCGAAATGTTTGATCGTAAAATTATGAGGAAATTAGCAAACCCTTTTTAATCTCATTTGCATAAAGACCTTCATCTCCTTATCTTTACATGCCAACCTCCCTGGTTTCATGAGATTAAGGTGTGTCATAATTATTCTTATTGCTCTGCCTTTTATCGGACTTGGTCAGATCGACCGAGAAATGAATAGAATTAATGTAGACAGCCTGCACCAGATTCTTCCAGCATTGTCTGGTACCGAAAAAATTGATGCCCTCAATAAAATTGCCTTCAAGCTTTGTTCCAAATACCCGGATAGCTGTATTTCGATAGCTCATCAAACCATTCAACTATCTGAAACTTATAATTACAAAAAAGGTGAGGCAATTGGCTATTTCAACATGGGAAATGGATATTTCTTCCACGACAGCATAAAGAATTCGGTTACCAACTACTTATATGCCATCAGAATTTTTGAGGATATTGAGGTGTGTGTGGAAATGGGTTACACTCTGGATATTCTTTCACTTTTAAACTGGCGGGCAGGTAAATTGGCGAAAGCAATACAACAGACAAAAAAGCGAATTCATATTGCAAATCAATTGTCAGAACATGATTATGAAATCGGGGCAATAATCAGGGCATGTTCATACTTTACCAAAATCCTTGAATTTGATTCTGCAAACATTTATCTAGACAAAGCGCTTGCTTTACTTCAGAGCCACCCGGATACAGTGATGCTGTCATCGGTTTATCATAATAAAGCCTATAATGCGCTTTGGGCACATGATCACATTTATCTCAGGGGAATCAAGGAACTCCCGGATGATGATATTCCGGAAAGCATTTACTGGGGAAACATTTACTGGCTTAACAAACAATTTAATCTGGAACCGGGAATTAAAGATTCTTTAGATGATTATCTTAAAGAAAGCATTTACTGGAACTCAAAACATATTGAACTGGAGAAAGTATTTGATTTTAACCGAAATGTAAATAATCCTTATTACGTAATTATTTATTATAATTTGGCTTTTGCTTACTTGAGATTGAATACCCCGGATGATACACAATCAGGCCTCAAATATATAAACATTGCAAAGAATTTGGTTGATACCTGTGCGTTATTGAATTATCAAAAATTATTTGTTTATAGACTATTAGGTTCATTAAAATCTGAATCCGGTGATTACCAGGCTGCAATTGATATATATAAGGAAGGGATAAAAAAAGCCCAGGAAGCCAGAGCAGATTTTAGCATTAAAAACTATGACAACATAAATCCCTTTAGTTGGATAGTTACAGAGGATTTCTATTTTACACAAATCTTAAGTTGGATCTATTCAAGAATATCTTACGCCTACGCGAAACTTGGTGATTTTAAAAAGGCCCATGAATATTACGTATTACAGCAAAAAGCAAATAATTTAATATACCTGGATGATAACAAAAACCTGATTACAATGCTCGAAGCAGAGTCGGAGAATGAGAAAGCATCAAATAGGATATCCCTGCTGGCTAAAGAAAACGAAGTAAAAGATCTTAGGATCAACCGGTCGAAAATATTTATTTATGGTTTGGGCGGTCTATTATTGATATTATTCCTGGTTGGGACTTTGTTTATCAGGCAAAGAAGGATTAGGATGGCTCTTAAAGAACAAAAACTGGAGCATGACCTTACGTTGAAAAAAATGGAATCCGATAAGCTGAAAGAGCTCGATAAAATGAAATCGCGCTTCTTTGCCAATATCTCCCATGAATTTCGTACACCTTTAACCCTGATACTCGGTCCACTTGAGAAATTCAGATCAAAAAACAAAGACCAGGAATCACAGACAGACCTTAATTTAATGCAGAGAAATGCGCTGCGCCTTCAAAACCTGATCAACCAGTTGCTGAGCCTTTCGAAACTTGAATCGGGGAAGATGAAGCTGAAAGTTAAAAAAGAGGATATTGTTTCTTTAAGCAAAGGTTATACTCAATCATTTGAGTCACTGGCAAAACAAAAGAATATCAAGCTTGAATTCAAATCTGACCAGGAAAACATCCTGGTATATCTAGATCAGGATAAGTATGAGAAGATCCTCTTCAACCTGATCTCGAATGCATTTAAGTACACGGGTAGCGGTGGGACAATAACTGTGCAAGTTGGACGATCCAGTATCCAGAATTCTATTCAAGTCTCTGTTTCCGATACGGGTTCAGGGGTTGATTCAAAAAAGTTGCCAAATATCTTCGACCGCTTTTACCAGGCTGATGATAACAATACCAAATACCAGGAAGGAACTGGAATCGGCCTCGCTTTAGCTAAAGAATTGGTTGAGCTGCACCATGGTACAATAACAGTTGAAAGTGAACCAGATAAAGGAACAACATTTACATTAACTCTTCCAATTGGAAAAGATCATTTCAATCCAGAAGATTTTATTTCTGTTGATGAACAGGAAGAAAAAGAAGGTGATTCTATAATCATGGTAGAGCAGGAAGGTTATCCTGATATTATCTCTGAAACGCAAGGCAGTGATGAAGATGATGATATATTAATCCAAGAAGATGCCAAACCCTTGCTGTTGATAGTGGAGGATAACCAGGACATGCGCTATTATATCCGATCCAACATATCCGGGGATTTCCGGTTGACAGAAGCTGAAGATGGAGAACATGGTTATGCAAAGGCAATTGAAAAAGTACCAGACCTGATCATCAGCGATGTAATGATGCCTAAAATGGATGGTATAGAACTTTGTCGCAAACTGAAAACAGATGAACGCACCAGCCATATACCTGTGATTTTACTCACTGCAAGGGCATCCATGGAAGACCGTTTGGAAGGCCTGGAAACCGGTGCAGATGATTTCCTTACCAAACCATTTGATCAACAGGAATTAATTGTAAGAGTAAGAAACCTGATTCTCCAAAGAAAAAAACTACAGGAAAAGTTTAAGCAAAATGCAAAACAATTAGGTTTAGCTCAGGTTCTAAACC
>JAOZTN010000031.1:0-9007 GCA_029942245.1 Bacteroidales bacterium
CCGTAATTGGTGGCAAAATATATTATGGGACTATACAGATTACCAGAAAAACGTTTCAAAACTGAAGATAGCCTATAAAACTTTTTCCGGGCATTAACTTTGCCGAATTGGAGTTCGTAGGGTTCCATATTGCGAGGTTTGAACACAACAGTATTATGATCGTAGTACCTCCAGTCAGTAGTTATCAAGCGATTCTCATTTTTCAAGGATTCGTAAGTTTTTGTTCCTGGATATGGGGTCAAAATATTGAAGGAAACAGTACTTACTTTATTTCGTATTAAAAAATTTACAGTGTCATTGAATATTTCTTTTGTGTCGTTATCAAACCCAAACACCATTGAAGCATGGATGAGAATCCCCATCTTTTTTATCTTCTTCAAGGCATTTTCCAAATCTGCAATCTCATTAAATGCTTTACGCATCGTTTGCATTTGTTCTTCAGACACACTTTCAATACCAAAGAACAGAGCCTTGCATCCGCTATCTGCTGCGAGTTGCATAAGTGTACTATCTCTGACCAACAATGACACAGAAGACTGCCCTACCCATTTAATTTTTAAAGGTTTGATCGCCTCGAATAGTTCTTTCGCATACTTTGGGTGACCAATAATATTATCATCAAGAAACATAAAATTCTTTGCTCCGGACTCCTGTATGTCCCGTACTACATTTTCTACGGGTATATGTCTCATTTCTTTCCCAAAAAGATTTGTGACACAGCAGAAATCACAATTATAAGGGCAACCCCTGCTTGTCATTATCGGAACAAGGCTGAACAGTCTTTTTTTCAGGATTTTGCTAAAATCTTTTGGAACGTATTTCCCTAAATCAGGTGTCGGATTATAATATTTTCTCTTTAAATTATCATTTTGGAAATCATTAAGTAGTGTATTCCAAACTCCTTCGGCTTCGCCCACTACTACACAATCTGCATGTTGCAGGGCCTCGTCAGGAAGTATGGTCGGATGTACTCCTCCCAGAATTACCTTTATATCTCTTTTATTGAATTCTTTACATAGTTCATAAGCTCTTGGAGCATTTGCCGTCATGCAACTTATACCTACCAGATCATATTCCTGCTCAAAATCAACAAGCTCTATCTCTTCCTCAATAATCTTTACTTCATGCTCATTTGGAGTTAATCCTTCCAGAATATAAAGGGCAAGCTGAGGTATCATAAGTCCTTTATTTGTTCTTTTCTGGGCATCAATCGTGGGAGAAATAAGGAGTATTTTCATTTAAAAATATTCTACAGGATATGCTACCAATATGATGAGTGATTTGATTTGATTCGTGAATTTGCCTTACAAGATAACGATCTAAAAAAAATGATTTGGCCTTTATTGTCGTGCCATCTGCTGATCAGGTCGATCCTATATCGAGCAAATGTAATAATTTTCTCATGCTGGTTATTCGGACGACTGATAAAAACACCCAATAAATACGACTCATCTCATTTAAAATATTCAACATTTGTAATTTTTCCTACCTTTACTTTAAACCGATGTAACCCATATCTGTCTCACTTCTGAAATGGCAATACTTCATTTTAAAGGAGATGGATGAATTTCTTTTAAGGCAATGTTTATAATAAATATATCCTAAATAGCTCTGATTCTCAGGTATGATGAAGCGTGTTTTATTTTTTTCTTTGATGCTTGTTGGGGTTTTTCAATTACATGCTCAAAAAACATTGAAGACATTTAAAATTGCTGAGCCACCTTTGATTGATGGAATCATTGACAGTAATTATTATATCGCTTCTGACAGTGCAGTTGATTTTATTCAGCTGGAACCCGAAAAAGACCTTCCTGCTTCTGAAAACACAGTGGTATATGTTATGTTTGATAGCTTAAACATCTATGTAGCATTTAAGTGCTATCAAAATCCTGATGATATTATTGCCAGGATACAAACAAGGGATGTGCTGAGCAAAAGTGATGACAACGTAGTGCTGCAAATTGATACTTATAACGATGATCGTAGTGCTTATGGATTCTTATTGAATCCGCTGGGCAGTCAAACTGACTTTAAAATCACTGATGATGGCAGAAATATTGATGTTTACTGGGATACTGAATGGGAGGGTGCCGCAATAATTGATGATGATGGATGGACTGCAGAATTTGCCATCCCCTTCAAAAGCATCAAGTATAAGAAAGGAGTCGCTGATTGGGGAATTAATTTCGGTCGTGTAATCAGGAACAATTTTGAAACTTCTTATTGGTCGGGTAGTATGACTCAGGATTTCCGCATATCTGAAAGTGGAGTATTAACAGGGATTAAAACCCCTGCAAGAAAAATGGGCCTGGTTCTGTTTCCATATGCTACCCTTCGCTATGAGAACAATGATTTTAATGAAACCTATGATAAATTCACCCCATCTGTTGGCGGTGATATACGCTTTCAGATTAGTTCAAATGCATCAGCCGATATTACTATTAATCCTGACTTTGCAACGGTGGAAGCCGATCAGGAGCAGGTTAACCTGACACGTTACGAGCTAAGCTATCCTGAAAAGCGTCTATTCTTTCTGGAAGGGAACGAAATGTATAGCACGCGTATTCGCACCTTCTATTCCAGGAGAATTGAAGACATCGCTTTTGGGGGGAAACTCAGTGGTAAGATAGGTGCATATAACTTTAATGTATTAAGTGTCAGAAGCCTTGAAATTGAAGAAGATGACGAATCTCCTGCCTTTTTCACTGCGGCACGTGTGAAAAGAGATGTGTTTAAGTCCTCTATGGTGGGAATAACATATGCTGATAAAACATGGAGTGATGGCTACTCCAGGTCAATCAGTGGGGATTACCTGTTTAACCTTGGTGAGAAATGGAAACTGACTGGACAGTTTGTCACCAGTTTCCCGGGCGAATTTAAGTCATCGAGTGCTTTTTTTGTACGTTTTGCCCGAGAGAATAACATCTACCATTATCATATCAGGTATTCTGACGTAGGGGATGATTTCATGGAAAATATCAATCAAACCGGTTTTATTCGCGACGATGACCGACGGGAACTGGATGGAGATATTGAATACAGATGGTGGTTGCAAAACAATGTATTTGAATATATTGAAGTTGTATCAGCCAACAATGTCTTCTGGAGCCAAAAAGGGATCTTACGGAGCTGGTATGTTACCGAATTCGTAAACTTTTATTTCCGCAACAAGTTCAACTTCACATATTCCTATAATAATGAATATAAATTGTTTGAGAAAGACTATTACAATCATAAGCATGCGTTTAGCCTGGGATACAATACTGATGAGTGGTCGAGTGCCAGCGTGAAATACACTTTTGGAAAGAATTTTGACCGGGATTTTTACTTAATTACCGGCGATATCAGCTTTAAGTTGTCAGACAAATTTTCAATGGAACTCTCATCCAATTATGTAAATTTCGATCCTGACACAACAAACAGCACAACGCTAATAAATGTTATTTCTGCTCAGTATTATTTCACAAAGGATCTATGGGTAAAAGTCTTTGCGCAAAATAGCACGAACATTGACCGGATCTATGTTTATGGCCTATTTGGTTGGCGCTTCAAGCCTCCCTTTGGCGCTGTTTATTTTATTTATACGCGTGATCAGATGCAATTACTTCCAGGTGATAATAAAGAGATGGCAGATATTTTCTTCCTGAAGTTTACATATCCAATAAGGATCTTGTAAACTTAATTTATTCGGTGATGTGGGATGAGAAATGCCAATTTCTTTTTGAATGATTATTGATTAGATCCAAATGATTAGTGTCCCACCTACGCTAACCGCGTGCCGCCATAGCTTCAGCGGTGGCGCAAGCTTCGGAGGGTGAAAAGATTGGTAATGATAAAGGGAGTGTAAATTAATCTATTGAGGCAATGTCCCAGTCCATTCATCTATTTGTTCTAACAGTCTTTCTACTACCTGGGTTTCTTGCGACGAGATTTCATTTTCTTCATAAGGGTCAAGCTCTATATTATATAAGGTTACTCTACCCTTCTTCCCTTTATATAGCTTCCATTGATTTTCCAGAATTGAAATGGAATTGTTCTTTTCTCTTTTCCAGTATAGCGGCTTCATCCTTGCTTCAGGGTTTCCATACCACACCTGGCTCTTATCTTCTCCATGAAAAGAGTTTTTTTCATATTTAATCCCGCTTATAGAACATATTGTAGGTAATAGATCTAAACTTGATACGACAGATTTATTATCGATCTGGTTCTTTTTGATCTTCTTTGGCCATTTAACAATAAACGGAACCCTGACCCCTCCTTCATACAAAGTATGTTTACCTCCTCTTAGTCCACCTGCATAGCCTAACATATTTAGCCTCATTTGATCTTTTTCACCGTTCTGCTCTTTAGCCACCCGGACAGGCGCCGGGCCATGGTCACTTGAAAATATTATAATAGTATTTTCATCCAGATTTTGCTCCTCCAGGCACTGAACCAGATTCCCGATATTCATATCCAGGTTATAAAGTTCTGCCAGGTACATCTTCATTGCTTCATTAATGCTCCTTCCTTCCTTTTTCAGTACCTGTAATTTATCTTGATTAAACCATTTTCCGAATTGATCCTTGTCTACTTCAATATCTTCAAAATGCCTCAACATTTCCTTCCTGGGCCTCAGGGGTACATGAACAATATGAGTCCAGATGTTGATATAAAATGGATGGTGACTTTTGTTTTTTATAAAATCAATAGCCCAGTCAAATGAATGGGTATCTCTCCCTTTTAAGGTATCTTTTTCAAGCTTGTTATAGTTAGAAAAATCAATTCCATAGGGAAGCTTTTGCATATCTTCTATGGGCCCCATATGCCATTTTCCTGTATGAGCGGTGGCATAACCGGCTTCCTGCAAAAGTTCAGTAATAGTAATATTGTTTCCAAAGCCATAATCTGCCATATAATCTTTAAAAGATGCAGGATGTTTCCCGGTCATGAAGGCTGTCCTGCTTGGGCAACAACTAACTCCTGAAGTATAAAACTTTTTAAAAAGGATACCCTCCTCTGCCAGTTTATCGATATTTGGAGTTTCTGCATAAGGATGCCCGTAGCATCCTAAATCTCCCCATCCCAGATCGTCGACAAGAATAAAGATGATATTCGGCTGTATATCTGCTGAACTGTTGTTTTCACTACTACTGCAAGAAAATAGTGAGATCAGGATGATGGAAAAGAATACAATCCTTTTGATTTTCATTGTGTCTCACCTTTAGTTACTATCCACCTTGGAGGTCAGGGTATCCGGACCAATTTGATGCTCTTCTCAATTCCTGAATCGGTATGTAAACGGCAGAATAAAACTGTGCCATGGGCACCTGAACTTTCTGCTGAGATATCCCAGGTTACACTATATGCTCCTGCATCTTGCCTTTTATTCACCAACTCGCTAACAAGTTTTCCGCTCATGTCATAAACGCACAGATGAACCGCATCAGCATGGGGTAAATAATACCTGACCGTAGTTTTGTTGGCATATGGGTTGGGATAGTTCTGGTACAATTTATATTCCTTCGGATCGTGCATTTCCTGTACCCCGATTCCCGGGTCGAAGGCCTTGATCTTAACGCGGATCAATCCGGAAGCAGGAATGTCAACATCCACATAACAAATATTGTATTCTCCTGATCTGTCAACTTGCTGCAGCACTCCATTTTCTAGTGTGTAACTATCATCTCCCGGGGGCATTTTAAACTTTAACCTGCTATGCTCAAAAGCCTGGTTATGCTGGTTCAGGATCAGTGCAGTGATGCTGTCGGACTGGCCGTTGTTGGCTGGGGAATAATTGACGCTCAGGTTCCCACCCGTCCAACCCGCGTGCAGGGTTTCCGTGGGTTGAAGGCTGCCGGCAGTTACCCTTACCATTCTGTAGGCACGGTCCCCGTCACAAACATTGTCGGTGGCAAGATTATAAGGTGGATTGCTGATATTGCCACTGTTGTGATGGATGTGCCCGTAGAGAGCCATGTCGACTTCAATGGTTGAAAGGTTGATCTGGTCTTTAAAATCGTAATGGTAAAAGATCACCTTACGGTATTCATCTGGCGTCGTGAGAAGTTCAGCTCTCAGCCATTGCAACTGCGGCTCCAAAAAGCTCTCTTCTCCATAAATCATGTACATATATCCATCGTAATTGAGATATGCCTCCATTCCGATATAATGAGTATTCCCATAGTAAAACCCATAATTCTGTGTATGCAGTGGATCAGATTGCGGTGGATCCTGCAACCACTTCCACCCAAAAAAGCGCCACCAGTCTCTTCTTGCCGTTCCCTGCGGAGCCGGCGTTGAAACCCAGCCGCCTATGTCATGGTTGCCGGAAACCAGGTAAACAGGAATATCAAATTTCGTCAGCATCCGTTGTGCCTTAGTATAATATCGTCTTGCTTCAAGGTCTTCAAGCTCTCCTTCATTGATATAGTCGCCCGTGATAAGGACAAACTCAGGATTGATCAGGTTGATATCATGTATTACTGCCCAGAGGTCACCCATCTCAGAGGTATCGCTAAGACTTTGCGGATCTTCATAATAAAAGTGTGTGGGCAGATGGGTATCGGTGATATGAATGAAATAATAGCTGTCTTTTTCCTCTTCAATAAGCTGAATGGCATCCTCAGAAATGTCATCTTCAATTCCTGTGGCAAATACCTTCAGGTCGAAAAGCTCAAAAATTTCAGGCATGGGGGCGTTGGCGGTCAGATGCCATCGGTCAAGGTTAGCTTTATACACGGCACTGCTGATCGGGAGCTCAATTGTGTAAGCGCCATGTATTAGCTCTGCCTCCCAGCTAGTGGTTGAAGACGGGGCAACACATGTGATCAGGAATTCTTCACCGGGGACAACAATTTCAGGGATGTTAAGCAGAGGCTTCTGAATAATGGTCAGGGTGTCTCCGATTGCTTCCAGGCTATTCTGACCATTCCCCACAAGTGGGGAAAGTATGAGAAGCATGCAGATACACAGGCTAATGAATGCAGCCCTGGTATACAATACGAGTTTTGTGAGATTCATTCTTTCTGAAAAATATCTGTCTAAAGATACAGATTTCATGCTTTATGAATAATTTCTTATTAATTTTGTCACATGATCTATGACGAAGAAACTGCTGTAAGGGTATCAGATTTCCTGCTACAAATCAAAGCGATAAAACTGAACAATACGAATCCATTTACCTGGGCTTCAGGCCTGCGGTCACCAATATATTGCGACAACAGGCTTACCTTGTCTTACCCAAAGGTTAGAACCTATATGCGTCAGCAATTTGTGAAGGCCATACAGGAAGTTTATGGTGATGTTGATGCCATCGTCGGTGTTGCCACAGGCGGCATTGCTCAGGGGGCCCTCATCGCGCAGGAACTGGGACTCCCGTTTGCCTATGTGCGTTCAACCAGCAAAGGCCACGGTCTCGAAAACATGATCGAAGGCGTGGTTGAACCCGGTCAATCTGTAGTAGTGGTGGAAGACCTGATCTCTACCGGCGGAAGCAGCCTTAAAGCGGTCAAAGCGCTGAGAGAAGCCAAATGCAACGTAAAAGGGATGGTGGCGATATTCACCTACCAGCTCCCTGCTGCCACAGAAAGCTTTGAAAAAGAAAAATGTAAACTCGTAACTCTGGCCGACTACGAAACCATGATCGGTAGGGCACTCGAGAATAATTATATTCAGGATTCTGACTTCGAATCCCTGTCGGTATGGCGCAACGACCCCAAAAAATGGGGCGCACAGTTTAATGACGCCTGATTAAAACAAGCATAGCGATGTTTTGATCTTGGCGGCTTTTATCCTGACAGCAAAGCTGGATAGGATCTCAACTAACAAGAAGCTAACGTATGAACATAAAAAGCGACCTTGTAATTATCAATAAGCCTGTAGGAAAGGTTTTTGATTTCCTCACGAATTTCAACAATTTCGAAAAGCTCATGCCCGAGCAGGTGGTGAAATGGGAATCGAATGAAGTATCCGGCAGGTTTACCATCAAAGACCTGGCAGAAATCGGCATGAAGATCGAGAGTACTGAAGAGGGTAAGCTTATCCGGATCAGCTCCGATGGAAAGGTCCCCTTTGAGTTTAAGCTGTTAGTGAACCTCGAGAAGAAAGGAGAAGACCAGACCGCCGTTCATATTGATTTCGATGGGAAAGTAGGGGCGATGATCGCTATGATGGCCAAAAAACCCCTGACAAACCTGGTAAATCATATGGTAGAGAAAATCAAGCACCACCACTCTTAATTTCGTGGTACCAGGTACCGGGTAGAAGTAATTTTAGAAAAGGAAAGTTATTTCCTTAAGATCACATTCAATAGGTCCGTTTTTCGTTTCAAGCAAAAGTTTCCCAAATTCATTAATCCCCATGATCCTGGCATCAATTTGCTTTCCCTGGTAATGAAATTGCCTCCACTCGCCCATTCCCAGGAGCTTCGCATGATACTCATTCCTCAAATGATTGAATAGGCTTGTTTTCATTTGCTCGTATCTCTTTCTCAAGCAGCTGCACAATCGTTGCGTCAATTTTTCAACGGAATATTGCTGTCCTGTGATCATCGTCAGCGATACAGCATCAGGAAGACCTTTGCCGAAGTCCTCCTGGTTCACATTGATCCCGATACCGGCGATAACATGCTCGAAGCTGTTTCCCATGATCTCATTGTTGATCAGGATGCCTCCGATCTTCTTATTACCCACAAAAATATCATTCGGCCACTTAATTTTAAGATCCTCATCCGGCAGGTATTCTTCCAGAAAATCTATGATTCCGAGCGCTATGCTCATACTCAGGCTGAATTGCATGGCTACATAAAGGAAGTCCGGATACAGTATCATCGACATCAGGATGTTCTTCCCTGGCTCGCTTTCCCAGCTGTTCTTATCCAGGCCTTTCCCGGCAGTCTGAAAAGCAGCCAGCACTACGCTGCCTTCATCCGGCCTTCCATCACGAAATAAGTCTTTTGCATATTTATTTGTAGAAGTGACTTCAGAAAGATGGATGATATTGCAATTTTTGGGCTTCATATTCGTCT
>JAOZTN010000031.1:9107-25902 GCA_029942245.1 Bacteroidales bacterium
GAAGTGACTTCAGAAAGATGGATGATATTGCAATTTTTGGGCTTCATATTCGTCTTCAAAGGTAGAATTTAATATTTGACCACCTCACCCTCTGGCCCCTCTCATTAAGGAGAGGTGGAAAAGGGGGCTGGGGGGTAATGGGGGTGAGGTGCCTAATTTACCAACTCAACACTCAACACCCAACACTTTTTCATACCTTTGCACCAAATATGCTTTCATGACAAAAGACTTAGAAATAGATTCGAAACAGCTGGTTGACGCTATCGTGTCATCGATGGAGGATAAAAAAGGCCTTGAAATTGCTTATATCGATTTCAGTAATGTGCCGAACACTATTGCCAGGTATTTTGTTATATGTCATGGGACCAGCAACACCCAGGTAGCTACGCTTGCCGATGGTGTGATAGATGGTGTGAGGGAGACATTGGGATCAAAACCATGGAATAAAGAGGGATACGAAAATGCGGAATGGATTTTGCTGGACTATGCTGACGTGGTCGTGCATATATTTCAGGAAAACTCCCGTGATTTCTACAACCTGGAGGATCTGTGGGCCGATATGGAGATCACTCAGATAGAAAGCAAGCAGTAATTATTACTTTTTTACGACAGAATGGCAGACACAAATAATACAAATAAGAGGAAGAGCCAACCCGGCCTTCCTAAGTTGAAGAAAAAGGGCAAATTCAATTTTTATTGGATCTATGCCATCATGTTCTTCATCATCTTCGTCATATACTTTACGAACTTCGGCGATGGTGCCAAGAAAACTGACTGGCCTCAATTGCAGGAGATGCTGGTGAGCGGTGATGTGGAGAAGATCATCGTTGTTAACAAGGACAAAGCTGAGATCTTTATAAAAGAAGACATCCTCAAGGATAATCCAAAGTATGAAGATGTGCAACCTTCAGGACTGAACTCAGGTGGTCCGCAATTTTACATACATATCAGCGATGCCAAGGGATTTGAAGATAAATTGTTGGCAGAGCAGGAAGGCCTTGCAGAACAAATATATCCTGAATTTGAGAACCGAACCAGCTGGATGGATAGCATGAGCTGGCTGTTGCCTATCCTCATCCTGGTAGTGGTATGGATCGTGATCATGCGAATGATGGGCCGTGGCGCCGGTGGTGGCGGTGGTCAGATCTTTAACATTGGGAAATCTAAAGCACAGCTTTTCGATAAAAGTTCGAGTGTTGCAATTAATTTCAAGGATGTAGCCGGGCTGGAAGAAGCCAAGGTTGAGATCAAAGAGATCGTTGACTTCCTGAAAAGCCCTGAAAAATATACTAAGCTAGGTGGCAAGATCCCTAAAGGAGCCCTTCTTGTTGGTCCTCCGGGAACCGGGAAAACATTGCTTGCCAAAGCCGTTGCCGGCGAGGCCAAGGTGCCTTTCTTTAGCATCTCGGGATCAGATTTTGTGGAAATGTTTGTCGGTGTTGGTGCCTCCAGGGTACGTGACCTCTTCAAACAGGCCAAAGAAAAAGCACCATGTATCATCTTCATCGATGAGATCGATGCTATTGGTCGTGCCCGCGGAAAAAATGCCATGACCGGCGCCAACGATGAGCGTGAAAATACATTGAACCAGCTGCTTACTGAAATGGATGGTTTTTCCAGTAACACCGGTGTGATCATCCTAGCAGCAACAAACCGTGCTGATATCCTCGACCGCGCCCTGATGCGTGCAGGCCGCTTCGACAGACAGATCCATGTGGAACTTCCCGACCTGGAAGAACGCAAGGCGATCTTTAAAGTACATATGCGTCCATTGAAAATGAATGGCACGGTGCAAGTTGATTTCCTGGCAAAACAAACACCCGGATTCTCGGGAGCCGATATCGCTAACGTTTGTAATGAATCTGCTCTGATAGCCGCCAGAAACAGCCACAGCAGTGTTGAGAAACAGGATTTTCTGGATGCCATCGACAGGATCATCGGCGGACTTGAAAAGCGTAATAAGATTATTACGGCCAAGGAGAAAAAAGTTATAGCATTTCATGAGGCAGGACATGCTTCTATCAGCTGGCTGCTCGAACATGCGCACCCCCTGGTGAAAGTTACCATCGTACCGCGCGGAAAAGCACTGGGCGCTGCCTGGTACCTGCCGGAAGAAAGGCAGATCACCACATGGGACCAAATGTTTGATGAAATGACGGCCACCCTCGGAGGGCGAGCCTCGGAAGAAGTGATATTCGAGAAGGTCTCTACAGGAGCCCTCAACGACCTGGAAAGAGTGACCAAACAGGCATTCAATATGGTGGTGTACTTCGGCCTGAACGAAAAGATCGGAAACATCAGCTATTATGACTCATCAGGCCAGCAGGAATATTCTTTCCATAAACCATACAGCGAGAAGACCGCTGAAATAATTGATGTGGAGATTAAGGCCCTGGTGGAGAAGGCATATAAACGTGCTGTAGAACTCCTGAAACAGAACAGAGAAGAACTGGAATCCCTTGCATCCAGGTTGCTGGAAAAAGAGGTGATCTTCAGTGAAGACCTGGAAGAGATATTTGGACCACGCCCATGGGATGAGGAAAAAAGACCTGGGGAAAATGGGAACGGGGAGAAGGATGAAGAAGAAAAAACGAAAAGCGAAGAAGGAAGTGAAGAGACCAGCGACCAGAAACCAGTAGCTAGTGACCAGAAGCCAGAAACCAGCGACGAGAAACCAGAACCCGGCGACGACAAACCGGATGATCCGGAAGCAAAATAGAATATGGACGATACTACCTCAAGAGAGAAAGTCCTGAAGAGTATCAGGAATGCTTTGATTTCGAAGCTCGACAATCCTTACCAGAATGTTGATTTCGATTCTCCTGTATTTGAGCAGGTCAGCGACTCTCCCGAGATTGTCTTTGCACAGGAATTTATCAAGGTTGCCGGCAAGTTCGTCTATTGCAGCGATGATGCTGAATTTGCAGAAACCCTGCAGTCGGTCATGGCACAAAATCATTGGCCATCGGTGCATTGTATTGATGAAGGCTTGCAGAAATTATTAATCCCGAGTGGCGTTCAAGTGACCGATAATGATGAAGACTTTGACAATATGAAAACAGGCCTTACACGCTGTGAATACCTCATAGCCAGGCTTGGCAGTGTCATGGTGTCTTCGGCACATACGTCCGGCAGAAGGATGAACGTATTTCCTGAGGTACACCTGGTATATGCCCTCGCTTCGCAACTGGTGCCCGATCTGAAGGATGCCCTGAAGGCAATGAAAGAAAAGTATGGACAGGACCTGCCGTCGATGATCAATCTCATCACCGGCCCCAGCCGTACCGCCGATATTGAAAAAACACTGGTCATGGGTGCCCATGGCCCAAAGGAATTATATGTTTTCCTGGTCGATGACCAGATATAAATCAAAACCCGAAGCTTGAAAAACCTTATCATCAGAACCATTACCGGCGGATTTTTTGTGGCATCCATCATCTTTAGTGCGATATATTCGCCTGCTGTGTTCTCTGTACTCTTCCTCATGATGGCTCTTATCGGGATGTGGGAATTCCAGCGACTTGCCATTGATTGGGTGGGAAAGTTAAATTCCTATCCTGGTATAGTTGCAGGAGGCTTCATTTACACTCTCTTTCCACTGTATTCCATGCATGAATACCCTGTGGAAATATTCCTTGGTATTTTCCCGGTACTGGTTATGCTCATCGTTTATCATGCATTATGGGAAGGCAAGCTTCGAAAAACTTATATTAAAGGAGATCTGGCAGGTATATTTCTCGTTGTGATACCAATGGGGATGCTCAACCTCTACATGAACCCAACTGCAATTCCGGGTTTTCATACTCCCTGGCTGATACTTGGAATGTTTGCAATCTTATGGACACATGATACATTTGCTTACCTGACAGGCAGCTTATTTGGGAAGCATGCACTGTATAAACGCATTTCCCCTAAGAAATCCTGGGAGGGAAGCATTGGAGGCTTTGGCTTTTCGATCGTCGCTGCCTATATTATTTCTGTGTTTTCTCCCTTATTTATCATGTGGCATTGGGTAAGTTTTGCCTTGGTGATCACGGTTTTTGGCACCATAGGTGACCTGGCTGAATCCTGGCTGAAGAGGAGAGCAGGAGTGAAGGATTCCGGAAGCTTTTTGCCTGGACATGGAGGCATACTTGATCGCTTTGACAGCATCATGCTGGTTTCACCAATTATATATCTCTTAATTATTTTGTACCTGTCATGAAGCTCCATACCGCAGGCATAGGACCCATCTCTATTTTGGGAGCAGGAGTGTTCATCATCCTGTATACCTTGAACCGGTATTTCCCGGAACAGACATTCATACATTATACATTGTATGCTGCCGCTTTGGTATTTATGTTCCTTGTAGTGCGGTTTTTCCGTTTTCCGGAAAGACATGCCCCCCAGGATGAGAATACGGTATACAGCGGAGCTGATGGCAAGGTTGTAGCCATAGAGAAAGTTCATGTCGATGAGCACTTCAACAGCGATCGTATCCAGGTATCTGTCTTTATGTCGATCTTTAATGTACACATTAACTGGAGCCCTTTTGCTGGTAAGATGATTTATCGCCGGCATCATCCCGGCAAACATTTGGTTGCTTTCAATCCCAAGTCTTCATTGATCAATGAGCACACGAGTATGGTGATTAAAGATGAACAGGGCAGGGAAGTGATGATGCGCCAGATCGCGGGCGCAGTAGCCAGGAGAATTATTCTTAAGTCGAAAGAAGGACAGGAAGTCGGGAAAGGTGAGATGATAGGGATGATTAAGTTTGGAAGCCGGATCGACCTGATCCTGCCACCCGATGCGGAGGTTATGGTAAAAATGGGCGAGCGAACCAAGGGCGCCCAAACCCTTATAGCCAGGCTAAAATAGTCTCTAGAAAATATCCATCAGCTCCTTCAAGCTCTTAATCTCAAATGTTACTTCTTCCTTATGCCTTTTGCCCTCTGTATTAAAGTACACCTGGTCCATTCCTACATTACGCGCACCTACCACATCTACGGCGAGGTCATCACCAATGATGATGCTTTCTATGGCTGTGGTGCCGGCCTTATTCATGGCAAAATGAAAAATTTCCGGTTCCGGCTTTTTAATTCCGGCTTCCTCAGAAGTCGTAACCGTTTTGAAGAAGCTGTCGAGCCTGGCTATATTGAACTTCTGCTCCTGTACTTCCTGGAAGCCATTTGTTATCAGGTGCAGAGGATATTTAGGAGCCAGGTATTCAAGACTTTCTATAGCATAAGGAAAGAGGAATGCCTTATCGGGGTTTACGATCACATAATCTTCGGCCATACCGGAGGAAATGCCACTGTCAATGATCCCAAAATCGGCCAGGCTCATTTCGAAGCGCTTGACATTAAGCAGCTCCTTAAGGATCTCACCTTTGCGGTACCAACTCCACAAAAGATCATTATGTATATCGTAACGGGCTTTAAAAGCTGCCAGGGAAGGTATCCCTTTCTCCTTCAGATCATATTTATTGAACATCCTGTTAAAGGAATCTTCAGCACTGGCATCGAAATCCCAGATGGTGCGGTCGAGGTCGAAGAAGAGATGGGTGTATTTTTTCATGTGGCGCAAATGTATTCAATTTTGAGATTGGATTGATGAAATGCACCTCACCCCCTGGCCCCCTCTCCCAGAGGAGAAGGGGAAAAGGGGGCAGGGGGGTAAGGGGGTGAGGTGAAAAAACTTGACAAACTGGTTTTAATAGCTTACATTTGTGATATCAAAATAATATCAAAAAACTATTAATATAAATCTATTTAGAAATGAAAGAAAAAAAATATTCACCGATGAACGGTTACCTGGCCGTGCTTATTATTCTTGGATTGATCGGGTTTCCCGTTTACATGATGATCACCTTAGAGGCATTCTGGTGGGCCATCATGGGAGGTATTGGTATGTTCTGCATGGCCGGGCTAATGGTTGTTAACCCGAACGAGTCCATGGTAATGATACTGTTTGGGGCGTATAAAGGCACGGTTAAGAAAAATGGCTTCTTCTGGGTCAACCCCTTCTTTACCCGCAAAAAGATCTCACTTCGTGCGCGTAACCTCGACAGTACACCTATCAAGGTTAACGATAAGGTAGGGAATCCCATCATGATCGGTATTGTGCTGGTATGGCGTGTAGAGGATACGTTCAACGCAGCCTTTGAGGTTGATGACTATGTTCACTTTGTCGACATTCAAACTGAAGCAGCAATCCGAAAGCTGGCAGGACATTATCCTTATGATAACTTCGATGATGAAATGGCGGAGATTACGCTTCGCTCAGGTGGGGAGGAAGTGAACCACCAGCTGGAACAAGAGATCCGCGAACGTCTTGGTATTGCAGGTATTCATGTGATTGAGGCCCGCATCGCCTACCTGGCCTATGCACAGGAAATTGCCAGTGCCATGTTGCGCAGGCAGCAGGCAACTGCTATCGTAGCTGCCAGGTTCAAAATTGTAGAAGGAGCTGTGAGTATGGTAGAAATGGCTCTTGAAGAACTGGGCAAGAAAGACGTTGTTAACATGGATGAGGATAGGAAAGCCGCCATGGTCAGTAATCTAATGGTGGTACTTTGTTCAGATAAGGATGCAGCTCCAGTAGTGAACACCGGTACCCTTCACCATTAAGTATGGCAAAAAAGAAACCATTTGTATTAAGGCTAAATCCCGAAACGCTGGAGATGGTCGAGAAGTGGGCTGCGGACGAGTTCCGCAGCACCAACGGCCAGCTGGAGTGGATTATCGATTCGGCTTTGAAGAAAGCCGGACGGAAGAAAAAGATTGGGTGATATCGGATTTGGTGATACTGGATTGCATATTTGATATGGCATTTCAGAAATATATCTCAAATCCGAAATCTTAAATGGTATATCCGATCTTACATCTCCCAATCACCAAATCCGATATCCTCAAATCACAAAGTTCTTTCCCTGGAAAGAATTTCTCCGTTCCAGCTCCGCTTCTACCATTTCCACAATCTTTTCATTCCTGACCAGGCCCCATCCCGGACCAGCCTGGAAGCGGGGTGGCACCTCACCTGCGAAACGTTCGATGATGAAGCTGGGGTTCAGCTGCTCAATGAAGTCAACGATGAAGGTGATGTATTCATCCAGCTCAAAGAAATTGAAACTGTCAGGATTATTCTGGTACTGCTTTTCCATGGCTGTGCCTTTTATGATCTGCAACTGGTGGAATTTGATATTTGTCAGGGGTAAAGCTGAGAGGGTAGCGGTTTCCGCCATCATCTCTTCCCGACTTTCACCGGGCAGACCGAAGATCAGGTGTGCTCCGGTTTTCAGCCCCGCTGCAGCAGTCTTTTCTATGGCTATCTTACTTTCCTCGAAAGTATGTCCCCTGTTGATCTTCTCAAGGGTTCTGTCATAACAGGATTCAATGCCGTACTCGATAATGATATAATGGGTTTTGGCCAGATCTGCGAAGTATTCCAGCTTTTCGTCATCGATGCAGTCGGGTCGGGTGCCGATGACAAGACCCCTGATCTCAGGAAACTGAAGGGCTTGCCCATAAATAGCTTTCAGTTCTTCCAGTGTGGCATAGGTGTTTGAAAAAGGCTGAAAATATGCAAGGAACTTCCCCGGGTTCTTATATCTCCAGGCGTGAAATTCCATGCCTTCCCTGATCTGCTGCTCTACAGGCTTGTCAGGCTTGCAATAGGAAGGGTTAAAAGCATCATTGTTACAATAGGTGCAACCGCCCCGTCCTCTGCTTCCATCCCTGTTGGGACACGTAAAGCCGGCATCGATGCTCAGCTTCTGCACACGCTCCCCAAATAACTTCTTGAAGTAATTGGAGTAAGCATTGAAGCGACGTGTATGTTCCCAATGATACATATTCATTTGATGATATCGGATTTGATGATTTGGTGATATTGGATTGCATATTTGATATTTGATATGACATTTCAGAAATATATCTGATATCCGATCTTACATCTCTTCATCACCAAATCTGATATCACCAAATGTATAAAAAAAAGTCCCGCTGTTGGGCGGGACTTTGAAAATATCAGGTGTGATTTTATTCTGAATCCTTGGTAACCCTTTCCAATCGCTTCATAATTGCAAAGATAAATATTGCAGAGAGCAGACAAACAGCAATGAATATGGCCCACAACTGCCACAGGTCAAGTTTGCCCCATAACGAACTTCCTACGACCAGAAGCTTGTTTCCAACTGCGGTTGCCAGTAACCATCCTCCCTGCATCAGTCCCTGGAATCTGCTAGGTGCAACTTTCGAAACGAAGGAAAGTCCCATCGGGCTGAGGAATAATTCAGCGATTGTCAGTACGAGGTAACTGCTCATCAGCCAGTAAGGCAATACGCGGGAGTAATCCGGAACGGGATTGTATTTTATATTGCCCATGTCATCGACAAACTGTAGCTCATGAGGTGAAACCAGGTTGAGGGAAGCAATCAGGATAATGACAAACCCCATTGAGGCAATGATCATCCCGATACCGATCTTTTTAGGAGTAGATGGCTCCCATTTCTTTTTACGGAGCCAGGTAAAGACTGCCATGATCGGAAAGGTCAGGGCAACGATATAGAGTGGGTTAAACGACTGAAATATTTCAGGAGCGATAGGGTTGCCGGTCGGGCTGTTTTGTCCAACCAGGTAGTACGTAAAATACCCCAGTCCACCAAACATGACCAGACCGATAAATTTATCCGCTAACTTTTTACGGAAGAATATAATGACCAATCCGGCAATAGCCCCGATAAATGCGAGTATCGACTCCAGGCTGAAGAAAATAGCTGTGAAAGCACCAACCTCTTTTACTGTATAATCTTTTGCAAAAAAGGTTAAGGTCAGTCCATTCTGGTGGAATGACATCCAGAAGAAGATCACAACAACAAATACCAGCAGGAGTGCTGAAATTCTCGGTCGTTCTTCTTTTGTCGAGATCTGTGTGATCCAAGCAGCGAAAACTACGAAAAGTCCGACTGCAAATGCGATGTCAACATTACTGGTAACGAACCATATCCCTACCGAAATACCAATTCCGATTGCAAATGAAATGACTCCTGCGATAAGCTGTTTACCAAACTTGAATTTGCTGCCGGAGGTTTCTTTTTTCTCCCTGGGCGCTCTTTCTTTGCTTGGCAGATATTTATTAAAAATGACATATACCAGGAGAGAAACGACCATTGCAATGGCAGCAATTCCAAAAGCATAATTGTAACCTACTGCAAAAGCACTGATGTAATCTTTAGCAAATGCTGAAAGATCTGTAATCTGGTGACCGCTTACTTTATCTGCAAGTGTTTGAAATGTTGCCTGCGATTCAATAGTGAGTTCACCTTTTTGGTAGGCATGACACAAGGCAGGCAGGCTTCCATCATGAAGATACCCCTGTGTTTTCAGGAACCAGTTTCTGATCCCGGTGGCTACAAATGGTGCAAAGAAGGCTCCAATGTTGATCCCCATGTAGAAGATCATAAAGGCAGAGTCGCGCACTTTTCTGTACTTCTCATTATCATACATCTGTCCGACCACAGCCTGCAGGTTACCTTTAAAAAGGCCGTTCCCAAGGGCAATGGTAAACAGCCCGACGAGCGTCACTGTCAGGCTCATCCCTGGAACAGCCACGATCACGTAACCGCTAAACATGATAACGATACCTGCGAGGATAACAAGTTTATACCTGTTTGTTGCATCAGCAAGAAGACCGCCAAGTAGCGCTAATCCGTAAATGCCAAAATAGAACCAGCTGTAAATGCCCCCTGCACCTTCCTCAGATAAGCCAAATTTTGCCTGAAGGAAGAGAACCAGAATTGCCATCATGGTGTAGAAGCCAAACCTTTCCCCCATATTGGAAAAGAAGGCTACCAATAGTCCTTTTGGATGTCCTTTTAACATAGTATTAATTTTTGGTTAGTATTTATTTATATGTAGATTCTTCTATTTGAAATTTAGCAGTAGCCTACAAAAATAAATAAAATAATGAGGTATACAAGGATTATTATGGTGCGCGGTGCGGGGTGCGCGGTACGTGGAAATCTTCCAATTTCATGTCCCTCGTCCCTCGTCCCGCGGACCTGATAATAAAAGAGTTAATATCTTAGCGAAAGAAATAAATTGTTTTTTCTAAGGGGTGTAATATTTGCAACCCAACATCGTCTTACCTATGTCATGACCAGCGAAGAATTCAAATCCGAAGTGCTGCCGATAAAGAATAAACTTTATCGTTTTGCTCTGCGCCTACTGGGCGATCCTGAAGAAGCGCAGGATATAGTACAGGAGATCTTTCTTCGACTCTGGACGAAACGTGACAAACTGGGTGAGTACAGAAATATAGAAGCTTTTTCCATGACCATGACCAGGAACCTTTGCCTCGATAAACTGAAGTCTCCCGCCATAAGAAATAAAAAACTCGACGATACAAGAGAAATGCCTGACAACAGGACACCATATACAAGTACAGAAACCATCGACACCATGCGATTGGTGAAAATGGCCATGGATGCCCTTCCGGAACAGCAAAGGATGGTCATTCAGCTTCGCGATGTCGAAGAATGTGATTTCGATGAGATCGCAGAGATTACCGGTCTGAGCCTGAATAATGTGCGTGTGAGCCTGTCGCGGGCTAGAAAGAAAGTCAGGGATACCCTGATAAAAATAAATAATTATGAGTTCTCACAGAATTGAAAAACTACTGGAAAACTACTTCGAGGGTGAAACCTCCCTTTCCGAAGAGCGGATGCTAAGGGAGTTTTTCCGTCAGAAGGAGATCCCGGCACATCTTGTCGAGCTCAAAGAACAGTTCGAGCTCTACGAGGAAGAAGGCCAGGCTAGCTTGCCTGACGATTTTGATGATGTCCTTTTCGAGGAGATCAGAAAACAGGATCGCGGCCGTAAAGCATACAGGCGCACAACCATATATTATATCACAGGTGTAGCTGCCACCATACTCTTGCTTATTTCAGTATTTATTCGCTTTGATCCATTTATTGGTAGTTCACAAGCGAACGACTCTGAAGCTGAGATGGCCTTTAACGAAGCAAGCCGCATACTTTATTTTGTTTCGGATAGATTCAACAAAGGCGCCAACCCACTCAGTAAGGTTGCTCGTTTCGACGAAGGCATGAAAGACCTTAACAGCATGAAAAAATTCGATGAGGGGCTAAGCAAAACTTCCCCGCTGTCGAGATTTAGCCAGATAACTAAACTAATTACAAACCCTGCACCTTAATTGGTGCATAATAGCTTAAAAAATGAAAAAGTTAATTATTGCATTATTCGCACTCGTACTCCTTGTTCCATTAACACAGGCTCAGGAAAGTGTTACGCAAGAGCTGTATGAAAAATACAGTGGTACTGAAGGTATTACTACCGTTCATATCACAAAGGAACTCTTCGGGATGATCGCCCAGATGAACTTCGAAGGTGATGAAGCTGAAGATATGAATGAAATGAAAGATGCCATGGCAGGCCTTGAATTTATCAAGATCGTAATGTTCGAAAACGGATCTGTGGATAACAAGGACTTTGTTGCCTTTAAAGAGGATCTGGGTGCTTTCGACCTGGATGGCTATTCAGAACTGATGGTAGTAGACGATAAGGATGAAAAGATTCGCTTTGTGGCACGCCAGGACGGCGACATGATCAAAGAATTTCTTATCCTGATCTCCTCAGAAAATGAAGTTGGCTTCATCAGTATCTTTGGCGACATGGATATGGAAACTATCTCCAAAGTATCCCAGGGAATGGGCATCCAGGAAATGGGAAAGTTTGGTGGACATGATGATGACGATGAGTAATAATCTTCAAAGCAAACAGCGATGAGAATATTCACATTTATGCTGCTGGCAGTCTTCATTATGACTGCTCAGGCACAAAGGTCACCTGTTGAGAAGTTTATCAAGAAGCAGGCAAAAGGAGAAGGCATCAGCATGCAGGAGATTGATCTTAAGTCAGATGATTTCGCAAGCCAGTTCCAGGTAGAAGGAGAAGAGATCGAGGAAGCACTGGAGCAGCTTGACGTGGTTAAAATCCTTTCAAGCGATTCAACAGCTACTTCCGCCGATCTTGAGAATTTCATGTCGAAGGCTAAAGCAGCCCTCCAGGATGATGCTTATATCGAACTGGCCCGAATCAGATCCGAAGACAATGAAGATGTTGGCATGTATGCCAATCAGCTGGATAACGGGCTGATCCGTGAGATGATCGTGCTGGTTGGTGAAAGCGAATCTGCTACGATGATATACGTGAAGGGCAACATGGACCTTGCCGGTCTCTTCTCAAGCAAGTTATTTGCTTCAATGATAGGAGGGAAGGACTGCAAGTAAAGCATATTTTTGCTATTTTTGCCACCTGAAAATAGCAAACATATGACCGATATTCCCAGCAAGTACAATCCTGCCAGTATTGAAGAGAAGTGGTATTCATGCTGGATGGAAAAAGGCTACTTTAAGTCGGAACCCGACGAGAGAGAGCCTTTTACCATCGTAATCCCCCCTCCAAATGTCACCGGCGTCCTTCATATGGGACATATGCTGAATAACACCTTGCAGGACGTGCTGGTACGTCGCGCTCGTATGCAGGGCTATAATACTGAGTGGCTCCCCGGTACCGACCATGCTTCTATTGCCACCGAAGCCAAGGTGGTTGCATTACTAAAAGAAAAGGGGATCGATAAATCACAATTGAGCAGGGACGAGTTTCTTGAGCACGCCTGGGAATGGAAAGAAAAACACGGCGGCATTATCCTTGAACAATTGAAAAGACTGGGTGCTTCCTGCGATTGGGACCGTACAAGCTTTACAATGGATGAGGCCCTGTATGAATCCGTAATAAAGGTTTTCGTCGACCTGTATAAGAAAGGACTGATCTACCGTGGCGTCCGTATGGTGAACTGGGATCCAAAGGCACTCACAGCACTCTCCGATGAAGAGGTGATCCATAAAGAATTACAGTCGAAGCTTTACTATCTGCGCTATAAGATTGAAGGTTCCGATGACGAGTGGGTAACTATTGCCACTACACGCCCGGAAACGATCCTTGGTGATACTGCGGTTTGTGTGAACCCGGCCGATAAGCGATACTCACATTTGAAAGGAAAAAATGTGATCATTCCCCTGGTAAACAGGATAGTACCCATAATCTCCGATGAATATGTGGATATGGAATTCGGAACCGGATGTCTGAAGATCACACCTGCCCACGATATCAATGACTATGAGATCGGCATCCGCCATAAACTGAAAACCATCGATATCTTTAATGATGATGGCACCATGAGCGAAGCTGCTGAACTTTATATCGGGAAAGACCGCTTTGCCGTTAGGGAAGAGATCATGAAGGATCTGGAAGCCAACGGGCACCTTGTAAAGCTTGAAGACTATGTGAACAAGGTTGGTTACTCAGAAAGGACCGATGAGGTGATCGAGCCGAAGCTCTCCCTCCAATGGTTTATGAAGATGGAGGACATGGCAAAACCTGCCCTGGAGGTCGTGATGGACGATACCGTTAGCTTTCACCCGAAGAAATTCAAAAACACCTACCGTCACTGGATGGAAAATGTCAGGGATTGGTGTATATCACGCCAGCTCTGGTGGGGTCAGCGCATTCCGGCATACTACTATGATGGAGACGTATTTGTTGCAGAAAACGCGGAAGAGGCGCTGGAACAGGCTAAGAAAGCATCAGGCAATGACAAGCTTACACTGAATGACCTTAAACAGGACGAGGACGTGCTTGATACCTGGTTCTCTTCATGGTTATGGCCGATCTCCGTCTTTGATGGAATTCGTCATCCTGATAATGATGACATAAAGTATTATTATCCCACCAATGACCTTGTGACCGCACCGGAGATTCTTTTCTTCTGGGTGGCCAGGATGATCATGGCCGGATTGGAATACAGAAATGAAGTCCCCTTTAAAAATGTATATCTGACCGGGATCGTAAGAGATAAGCAGGGGAGAAAAATGTCAAAATCCCTTGGGAATTCCCCGGATCCAATCAAACTTATTGAGAAGTATGGTGCCGATGGCGTCAGGGTTGGTATGTTGTTAACTTCCCCTGCCGGGAATGATCTGCCATTTGATGAGGCCTTATGTGAACAGGGCAGGAACTTCAGCAATAAGATCTGGAACGCTCTGAGACTTGTGAAGGGATGGGAAGTAGATGAGAATCTTCCTCAACCAGAAGCTTCCAAGGTATCAATAGAGTGGTTCGGACACCGCTTCAACCAGGCGCTGAGTACGATAGATGACCATTTCTCCAAATATCGTATTTCTGATGCCCTGATGGCGGTATATAAACTGGTATGGGATGATTTCTGCTCATGGTATCTGGAAATGATCAAACCTGGATATCAACAGGATATAGATGCAAATACATTGAAATCTACCGTTGGTTTCTTCGAAGAACTGATGAGGATTTCACACCCCTTCATGCCGTTTATCTCAGAAGAGATATGGCATCTTCTTGCCGAAAGAGAAGATGATAATTGCCTCATGATTGCCGAAATGCCTGTACCGAAAAAAGTGGATGAAGCTATTTTGAAGGAGTTCGACTACGTACGTGAAGTGATCATGGGTATCCGCAAGGTGAGGATGGAAAAGAATATCGCCAACAAGGATGAGATAAGACTGCTAATCAAAAAAAATGAGGGCGAGGAGCCAAAAACATTTTTCGACCCGGTGGTGACCAAGCTTTGTAAACTCTCAGAACTAGGATATACCGATCAGAAAGAGGAAGGGGCTGTTTCAATTATCATTCGCTCCACAGAATTCTATATTCCCCTTGAAGGAAGCGTAGATATTGAAGCCGAAATCGAGAAGCTGGAGTCCGAGCTTCACTATGCCAAAGGCTTTTTAATCAGTGTTGATAAGAAACTCAGCAATGAGCGCTTTGTGAACCATGCACCTGAACAGGTGGTGGAGAAGGAAAAACAAAAAAAGGCTGATGCTGAAGCTAAGATAAGGGTGATTGAAGAACAGATCAATTCTCTTCGTAAATAAATCAGCAATCTGTAATAAAAGACCCGGACATTTCTGAGTCGCTTCGCTTAGTTCCTCAGTCGCAAACTTCCAGGATGAAAGTTCATTACTGTCTTCGTTGGATTTCGCCGGGGTATTACTCGCAAGGCTCGTGAGAACGCTTCGCTTAGTTCCTCAGGTCATCCCGAACGAGCGAGTAAACGAGAGAGGAGGGATACCCTTGCTATAAGTACTACCTGCAATGTGTGACATTTTTAATTTTCCGGTATTAATAATTAAGAACCCGATTTAGATTCATTTGCTTTTAGAAATGAAAGGATCCTATTTATGAAATTACTTAGAAAATATTACGTCTACATCATCGCAAATAAGTATAAGAATATGATATATATTGGTGTTACCAATAACCTGAAAAGGAGGATTGACGAGCACTATTTGGGTGAAATAGGTGGGTTTGCCAAGAAGTTTAATTGCAAGTATTTACTGTATTATGAGGTATATGATGATATTATTTTTGCCATCTCACGGGAAAAGCAGATCAAAGGATTAAGAAGAGAGAAAAAAGACAAACTAATCGCAAGCAAGAATCCAGAGTGGAAGTTTTTGAACGAATCAGTCATTAGAACAAATGAAGAATATTTATAGTTGATCCAATCTCGCTTAATCATTCTTGTAGAATGCTCCTTCTATTGTTTAATAAATCTTTTCGATATCCACCCATTTCTTGTTTGAATCCGCAGAAAATAATATCCTAATTGCAATTCAGATACATTAATGAAATTGATTCCTCCATCATACGATTTTACCAACTTACCGGTATTGTTGTATACAAAAATCATATAAATATCTCCTTCCCCTATAATAGATATATTAAGGATGTTTGATGTTGGATTTGGGAACAAATATATTGACTCATCAAGGTCAATATTTTCCTCTATGCTAACGATAGGATTTGGAGTACCCCATTCTTCGTTCCCTTTGATATAATAAACCAGTTCTTTAATTTCTTGCCAACTAGGGTTTCCTGTAGGGTCGATATGTTCCATGAAAAAATTAACCTGCCCACATCCATCAACGTATTTTCGCCATTTTGTATCAGAACCAGTTGAATAATCTTCAATATAGCTGAGTTTACGACCATAAAAGTCAGGGGAATGATATACAGTATCAGCAATACAATATGTATTCAAATTGACATAAGAGGCTGTTGAACTATAGTAATCAAATATCCAAGTTGTATCAGGATGTTCCTGGTAAGCTGTTTCATTCCAAAACTGATAATAAGCGGTATCATTACCAATTGAATACTCAACATCTGTAACTGTTTGTACGATTAACTTGGTCCATGGTGACCAGCCATTGTAAATTAAATATTCCTTACGATGAAAAACATCGCCAACTTCATAATCATATATCTCCCCCCAGGTAGAATAATCCTGAGATTTTGGATTAAAAGCGAATAGGACCAAGAATAATATGAAAAGTATTGCAATTCTCATGGTTTCCTGTGTAATTTAAACAAAAATACGACATAAACAGGGGTGAAACAAATGCAAATATTTCCCTCATATCATATGGTTTTCTAACTAACCGAACAGTAATAAGCCAGGATATTCCTCAGTCGCTTTGCTCCTTCGGAATAACATATGGACTGATTATGGATTGAGAAGGGCGCGGCGCAACTATAAAATCATCCATTGTGCAGCGCGCCCTTCTTTTGTTTTGATTTGACCCCATGTCATCCCGAACGATCGAGTAAACGAGAGAGGAGGGATACCCTTGCTCAAAGCGTGTAATTATTGGTTTACGGATAGGAGAAATTTCGAATATCAGGGAAAATCATAC
>JAOZTN010000031.1:26002-31373 GCA_029942245.1 Bacteroidales bacterium
GTGTAATTATTGGTTTACGGATAGGAGAAATTTCGAATATCAGGGAAAATCATACGAATACTTAAAAAAATGTTGCGGATATGTAATAATTGTATTATATTTGTGTTAACATTTAAGCCCGGATACTGAAAGCATTGCCAAATCTTGTACTCAAAAGCTGCCAGCAACTACCAAAGTCCGGGCTTTTTTTAATTGCCTTAATCAAATCTTATAATCGTGGAAAAAAGGCTGTCCTTTTGGGGGCAGCTTTTTTTTTGTTTGGGGTATGAGGAGTGCGAACATCCGGTTCAGACCTTAAGCCATACACCTGAACCTACTGCCGAAATACATATTGAATAATATTCGCTCCCATCTGCAGCGCTTTTAACCTGGTTTCTTCAGAGTCTTTATGAACGGCTGCTTCTTCCCATCCGTCGCCAAGGTCACATTCGAAAGTATAAAAGCAAACCAGCCTGCCCTCATATATAATCCCAAACCCCTGCGGGGCTTTGTCGTCGTGCTCATGAACCTTTGGAAGGCCTTTGGGAAAGGCATATTTCTGATGATAGATCGGATGATCGAAAGGGAGTTCCACAAAATCCAGCCCGGGAAAGATTTTTTTCATTTGTGGGCGGATGAACTTGTCAAGCCCATAATTGTCATCGATGTGAAGAAATCCTCCTGAAACCAGGTATTCCCTGAGGTTTTTCACCTCCCTGGCTGAGAAGACCACATTACCATGGCCAGTCATATGGACAAAAGGATAGTTGAAAATGTCCGGACTGCTTACCTCTACTGTTGCATAATCTTCTTCGAGTTGCGTACCGAGGTTCTGGTTGCAGAATTTGATAAGGTTTGGCAGGGAAGTGGGATTGGCATACCAGTCGCCACCACCGTTATATTTCAGCAGGGCAATCTGCAGCTGTGCCATGAGCGGAGCTGTCGACGCCAACATGGCTAGCATAAGTAAGAAAAATATCCTTTTCATCTAAGAATTAACGTATAAAACCTTTCAATGTTCTTATTCCTTGTTCTCTATTCGCTATTCATCAGGGTCAGCGTATGCACCGCCACCACCCCGGCCGTTTCTGTCCGCAGCCTGCTGTTGCCAAGGCTCACTACATCAAATCCGTTTTCCCGGGCAAGTTCTACCTCCTCCGGACTGAAGTCTCCTTCGGGCCCTATCAGGATAGTGGCATCTCCAGGAACGTTATACAGTGATTTTAATGAGGGATGTTCTCCTTTCTCTACATAGGCAATAAATTTCTGACCGTCATGCTTTGCCGTAACAAACTCCTTAAAGAATGTGGCTTCGTTTAGAAGGGGAAGATATGCCTTCACAGATTGTTTCATAGCAGCCGTAATCACCTTATACAGGCGTTCAGTCTTTATTACCTTGCGTTCAGAGCGACTGCATATCAGGGGAGTGATCTCATCGATACCTATCTCTGTTGCTTTCTCCAGGAACCATTCAAAACGATTGATGTTTTTAGTGGGTGCGATAGCAACATGTAGCTGGAAGCACCTTTTACCAAAATCCTCCTGCACTTCCTTGATCCTGACCTCACAACGGCGCGGATCTTCGTTTACCAGTTCCCCGGTACACATCTTTCCTGCACCATCAGTCAGCATAATAGTGTCTCCACATTTCATGCGCAACACACGGATAATATGCTTCGATTCCTGTTCCTCAAGGGTATGAAGATCTCCTTTCAGCTCATGTGCATAAAATAACTGCATAATCAGGATTCTGTTTAGTGGACTATGATCTTGCGTGTTACATTTAATTCGTTAGAAACGAAGCTGATAAAATATATCCCCCGGGGGAATGCGCTTGCATCAACGCGGCTGAAATTACTATCGGTACCTATTTTCTCTGTGTACATCAACTGGCCATTCACATTCTGAACACTCATCCGTAGTGCCTCCGTCCTGTCGGGAAGGATGATGTTAAAGATGCCATCGGATGGATTTGGATAGATATATACCTGCTGATCATCCACAATATGATCATTCAGACCCACCAGGTTGGAAACCTCAATATTATCGATATAGATATTGTTCCCACGAAATGCATAGGTTTCAAAGGCGATCTTCACGCTGCTTTCCATTGCATAATCGCTCAGGTCAAGGAAAATACAATCATTTCCATATCCTGAACCACACCAGTCGTCTTCTGTTTGAGGTACGAATGGCAAGATGGATGGAGGCGCAGTCTCCAGTTCTTCGAGTGCAGCCGAATAAAGCCTGGTCCAGTTTGCACCACAATCTGTTGATATTTTCACAATCAGTGTATCTACAAAGGGATACTTGCTCGCATAGGCATGCTGGAAGAATAGTCCAAGTGAATTATAATTGCTAAAATTCATGGCTGGTGAGATCAACATGTCTCGGGTACCCAGGTTATTGTTATTAATAATATTCACCCAGGCAGCCTGGTTTCCGGGTTCGTTACCATCAACATTTGTAATGTCCCATGTGATGTCTGAATCTGGATTCTCTACGGTCCAGCCTTTATTGTCGAAGGATCCCTCTTCGAAATCTTCGGTAAAGGGCAGTATCAAGCCGCCAATAGCTACATAATCAGTTTTGGTCAGGCTTCCCGGTCCGTTGGCATTTTCCGCTGTGAGCGTAACAGAATATGTTCCTGAACCATTGAATTGCACGGTGGGTGACTGCGAATTGGCATTTGTCCCACTCATGTAAGTAACATTGTCCGGATCGAATTCCCATTGCCATGTATCGGGGCAGTTAAGCGTTTGATCCGTGAAGTGGATCACGTCACTGCCACAGGGTGCAGGGTCATCAGCTTCGAAGTAAACTTCCGGCAGTATATCATCACTCACGGTGATATAGCCTGCAACATAGGTTGAATCCTGTCCAAACTCATTCCACACCTTCAGGGCAACCGCATAGGTTCCCGGGCTATCGTAATTAATGTCCAATGGATTCATATCGGAAGAAGTTCCGGGTGTTCCGCCTTCAAATGTCCAGTTGAAGAAATGAGGCAAGCCCGTCGACATATTATAAAAATCGATGGCACAATTGGGAGGAATCACCGTTTCGGAGCTTGAAAATGCGACTTCGGGAGTCCCGGCCCACATATCAGAACCCCAAAGACCCCGTCCGTAAGTTCCTGCCCTTATTGCATCTCCGCTAATACTGTCGGGATGGTAATAGATCTCGATCTCACGAACCGAAGCATCCACCGGTAGTCCTTCGTTGAACCATATCCAATCGGTCATGCCATATTCTTTATAAAATACGCCGAGGTCAGAGCCTACGTAAAGGCCTTCCTGACTGTTTTTGTAATATGCTATGGAAGTAAGGTTGATACTTGGCAGGTTAGAACTTATATCTACCCAGCTAAGTCCCTTGTCAATGCTCTTGTAAATGTCATTTCCAAGTGCGATATAAACGGTGTTTTCGTCGAAGGGATGAGCCTCAATATCTCCTGCTGTTCCGCCTTGTGGCAGGTTAGTTGTAATATCTATCCATAATGGGTTGCTGCTGTATGCGTCATCGGTACGAAACACAGAACCATTATATTTTCCGGTGTACAGAATTTCAGGATTGGCAGGGGATTGCTCTACCACTGCCATATTATCATTGTTGCTGAATGCCGATACTTTCTTCCAGGAAATCTGCCCTGCTCCGGCCTTCACATTGTTGCAGCGCCAGATATTTTTGTAACCGATAAACATGATATCCGGGTCATATTCATCCAGGATGTATGGCGTGATCCAGGCACCGGCTTCATTGATACCATATATGCCTTCCCGGCAAACATCTATCTGGTAATTATTATTATAATAACGAGCCACGTTGCCATAATATAGTGATGCATAGCTGTATTTCGAATCTGTTGGGTCGATGATACATTCGAAGCCATCGCCACCACGGGTAAAATCCCATTCGGTACCATTGAGGGTGGAAGTCCCGTTATCCTGGTATCCGTTTATTACCAGGTCTTTTACTGTTGCGCTCTGCCCGATCCTGTATACCTGGCTGATGGGCATGCCATCTGTGATCACGGTCCAGTTGGTACCTCCGTTGGCGGTCCAGTAAATACCACCGTCGTTTCCGGTATAAAGTCTTCCGTCAGCAGGATTATATTCCAGTATGTGTAGGTCGGCATGTACCGCTGGTACTCCGCAATCACCCCACCAGTGTGAGCTGATATCCCATGTCGCTCCACCGTCTGTTGATTTGAAACAGTTTACACCGCCTGCAAAAATGGTATTTTCATCCTGCGGGTCGGCTGCAATATCAAGATCGTACCATGCCTGGCCACCGCTGCCACCATCGCAGCCCCAGCTCATAATATTGGGGGAGTTCGACATTTCAGTAAAGCTGTCACCGGCGTCAGAAGAGCGGTAGAGTGCTTTGAATTCACTTCCACCGGTGGTAAGGAAATACACCACCTCGGTATTGGAAGAAGTTACTGCGATCACACCCCTGGAACTGCTGGCCAGGCCATTTGTGATCTGGATCCATTCATCGCCTCCATTAATGGTTTTATAGAAATTGCCGCCTTTGCTGGCATACATGGTTTCGGGATCATCAGTTTTGAACAGGATCTCTTTGAAATTTCCATTGATCTGCTGTGTCCAGTTTTGTGCTCCGTCGGTTGTGACAAAGATTCCCAGTGAAGTGGCAGCATAGAGTTTGTTTTCATTCGTAGGGTGGATGATCATCCTGCCCACGGTGGCATTTCCCATGCCGGTATTGGCTTCAGTCCAGTTAACACCTCCATCGGTGGATTTGAGCACCCCAATGCCGAGAGCATCACCTGCATCTCTGTCGCCGGTTCCCATATAAATAATGTCGGGATTGGTGTGATCAACAGCAATAGATGACACCCCAAGGGTGGGGAGCTTATCGCAATGGCTTGTCCATGTGATCCCGCCATCGTTGGTGATCCACATCCCGCCGGCGGGTGCCCCTGCGAAAATGGTGTTGGGGTCTGTAGGATGGAAAGCAATGGCGTTGAGCCTGCCAAGACCCTGATATCCTTTGGCATTAGGAATGTTAAATGGTCCTAGGTTTTCCCAGTCTCCTGCAGGTGATTTCGCAGCAGTGTTATTCTCCAAAAATTTATGATATTCCTTCCAGAGGTAATCGGAGGGAAGACGTTCCCCATTGGGTTTGATGCGGAATTGCATCATATATTCCCATCGCTTATATGGCTTGAATCCGCTGCCTTTGGTAACCTCACGGCCTTCCCAGTAGGTGTTGAAGGCTGTTTGTACTTCGAAGAAGTTTATAGTCTCATCCTGCATCATCTCTATCCAGTACGGATAACTTTTGTAATCAGGAGTGTTGTTTTCGGTCGTTCCCTGTGCCCAAATACATAGGCTTGCCAGGACTGCCGTGGCAGTTAGGAGCAGTG
>JAOZTN010000032.1:0-29526 GCA_029942245.1 Bacteroidales bacterium
CTTTTTTTATGCCTTAAAATGTGATTTCACACAATTCATTACATATCTTTGTATTGAGTATAAGATTCATTCACCAAAACTAGAAACATGAAAAAAGTAAGTTTACTATTTGTGGCATTAATGCTGGCTTTTACTGTTGCGCAGAGCCAGGAGAAGGCTAAAAGCTCAGGAGATGTCTTTGGCAAAAAATCCTCAGCAATTAATCTGGGCATTGGATTCGGTAACACAATTTATGGAGGCTACAATATGGCATGGCCTACCATTTCAGTTTCCTACGAATATGGAATCGTTGAAATAGGTATGGGAAGCAAATTGAAAGGAGTCATCAGTGTTGGAGGCCTTGCCGGTTTCGGAGGCTCAAAGAAAGATTACGGCTGGGGAGAGGTGAGTACGAATTATTTCCTGCTTGCTGTAAGAGGTAATTATCACTTCATCTTCCATGATAAGTTTGATCCCTATGCTGGCATCATCACCGGTTACTATTTCGGTAATTATAAATATGATTATGCCCCTGGGCATAGCAATTGGAATTATAATGAAAACTCCAATGGTTTTCATATCGGAGCCTATGCGGGTGCACGATGGTTCTTCACACCTAATTTTGCTGTATTCTCAGAATTGGGTTGGAACATCTCCATCTTCACTATAGGTGCCACTCTCAAATTTTAGAGCATAACGGCTTGGGTATCTTGCCCTGGTATTTAATAAAACCCCCGGGAAGACTTTTTCCGGGGGTTTCTTTTATTATCTTTGTTGGTAATCTGCTTATAACAAACTCATAAACATGAAAAAACTAAACTTCTTACTCATTATTCTCGCAGTACTGATAACACAGTCTGCCTTCTCACAGGGAACCTGGATATCTCTCAATGGATCCGGGGAACAATTCCCGACAGTACAAATCGAACAACAGGATATGAATGGTATGGTCGTTAACATTACTGTACCCGGATTATATTCAACTGATGTCATCCATGATGGGATTACATACAAAGAACTCAGGTTCGAAGCATGGCAAACACTTCATGAAACCGGTTTTCCGGAACTCCCGGTGATCAGTGAAGTCCTCACCCTGCCCGGCGATAAACTTGTCAGGGTAAAGATCCTTGAGACCGAATCTGTCACACTCGACAATATGCTTGTATATCCATCTCAAACACCTTCCAAAGATATCGCGAATGGAAAATATACAGGATTCGATATCAACGAAGACTTTTATGCCAGCGATATGCCCTTCCCGGCGGTGATGGCCAATACCAACAAGCCCGGTATCTGGAGGGATGTTAAAGTAGCCGGACTGCATATTTGCCCTTTCCAATACAAGGCAAACAGCCAGGAACTGGAAGTGATGACCAGTATGCGACTGCAGATAGATTTCTACGGGACGGATACAGAAGTTGTGCTGAACAGGAGCAAAGATATCCCTCAGTATTTCTATGAAATGTATGAGGCCGCTACCCTGAATTTTAGTTCCATGGACTATTCAGTTAAAAATACCCGAAGCAACAATGACATTAAATACCTGATCATTACGAATAGCAATCCGCTGGCTACACTTCAGCCTTTTGTTGACTGGAAAAACAGGCAAGGCTTTCCCGTGGAAGTGAAAGTTATTGAATCAGGTTTCAGCACCCCACAGGAATTCAAGGATTATATCAGCCAATTGTACGCCAGCGATGGTCTGGAATATGTGCTGATGGTTGGTGATGCCTATCCTAATGGTGGCAACAATGGAGGCCCGGATGACGTACCCATGTTCTGGTGGGCACCCTCAGGTGGGGATCCATCTTATTCCGATTCATGGTATACCTGTCTTGATGGCGCCGATGATCATTATGCCGACCTTGCCATCGGACGTTTCACTTATGACGACCTGGATGAGCTTGCATTGCAGTTGCAGAAAACCCTGAATCACTACCAGGCACCAGATAACTCTACAAACTGGGCAGAAAATATACTGCTTGTTGCCCATAAAGAGCAATATCCTTCAAAATACACCCAGTGTAAAAATGAGATCAAGGCATACTCATATGCTTTGCAAACTCCCATCTTCACAGAATGCTACGGTGGTGCCGGAGCAACAAATGCGGATATCGTAGACTTTGTGAATACCAACTCCTGCGGGATCTTCAATTACCGTGGGCACGGCAGCGCCACTGATTTCTGGGATTGGGGCGCTTCAGGATCATTCTCAAATACCCACGTCCAGCAGCTGACCAATACCGATCAGCTTTTCGTATTGTTCGATGTTTGTTGCGACAATATGGATATTGTAGCCCATCCTGGTGATTGCCTTTGCGAATCATTCATGAAATCACCTGTTGCCTCTGTGGCTATTAATGGTGCCATCATCCCGTCTTATACCATCCCTAACCATGATTATGATAAGGAGATGTACAAGGCTATATTTCATGAAGGCATTTATAATATAGGTTATATAACCAATTTCGCCAATGTTACCGTATTGAATGTTCACGGTGATATCGGACGTTCAAATGTAAGAACATACCTCTGGCTTGGGGATGCATCTCTTGAGCCATGGACACTACAACCCGCCAACCTTCAGGTAGATCATATGCCAACCCTATTTCTTGGATTTACTGAATTTGAAGTCCTCGTTGAGGATAATGGCAATCCTGTAGAAGGAGCCAGGGTGTGTATCACCGACGATGACCTTGGCCTTTATGCTATTGCTTTTACAAACTCACAGGGGATTGCTATGGTGAATTTCGGTGCTCCTGTAACCAACCCGGGCACAGCTACTATAGTCGTTTCCTCCCACAATTATATTCCATATATTATGGATATCCCGATCATCCCGCAGCAGGGCTCTTACCTTTTACTGGATGATGTTGATGTGGATGACAAGACCGGAAACGACAACGGACAGCTGGACTTCATGGAATTTGCAAGCCTGAACGTGACCCTGGAAAATATCGGTCTTGATACCGGTAAAAGCGTCATGGGTACACTCTCCACACTCGACCAATATGTTACTATTGTGGATAATTCAGGATACTGGGGCAATATCGCCGGGAATAGCATGTCTACTTCCGACAGCGCATTCTCTATCCAGGTGGCCGATGAGGTGCCTGATGGCCATATGGTTGAATTTGAAATAGATATTACCGATCTCAGCGACGGACAATGGATCGAAAGCTTTGAGCTGCAACTTGGTGCCCCTATCATCAATATCATGGAAGTGTTGATCGATGATGCCGCCGGAAACGACAATGGCAGGCTCGACCCAGGTGAAACCGTTACCATTAAGGTAAAGAATAATAACCTTGGACATTGTGCTGCCGCTGATACCTGGGGGACACTACAATCTACCAGCCCATACCTCATTTTCCATAATGATCAGGATTCGCTGGGCTCACTTGGCATGCTTGGATATAAATGGGCCGAATTCGTTGTTGAGGTAGAGGCTGGTGCTCCGGATGGACTCTTCTATGCCGACTTCTCATATGAGCTGACTTCAGTACCATTCAGTGAAATCATCGACTTTTCAAAAAAGATAGGTATCATCGTTGAAGACTGGGAAACCAATGGATTTACCTCATTCAACTGGTCACATGGTGGAATGCATTACTGGGAAACCAATATGGTGTATCCTTTCGAAGGGGATTATCATGCGCAATCCGGCAATGCCAACGACGGACAGTCATCACAACTATTACTCAGTACCGAAGTCATGTTCTCTGATACCATTCATTTCTATGCCAAGACCTCATCTGAAGTCAATGATAAACTAAAGTTCTATCTCGACGGCAGCCTTAAAGGAGAGTGGTCAGGGATCGGCAACGGATGGATACTGGCAAAATTCCCTGTTTCAGCAGGTGTGCATACTTTTAAATGGGCTTATGAAAAAGATGGTGTTCTTTCTTCAGGCGATGATTGTGCATGGCTGGATTTTATCGAGTTCCCACCTCTCATGACCCTTACCGCTTTTGCAGGCTACGATGCAATGATTTGTGAAGATGACACCTATCAGTGCGACGGACAGGCCTGGAATTATGAGACCCTGGAATGGAGCACTTCCGGAACAGGTGTTTTCGATGATACAGGTATTCTCGATCCCGTTTATACACCCAGTAGCGACGACCTGAATAACGGCTATGTTACACTAACACTGGAAGCCACGGATGTGAACCTTGAAACAGCCACTGACAATATGTATCTGAACTTCCGTACGGAACCACCACAGGCAGAGATGCCAGCAGGGCCTGACTTTGTGAACCTGTATTATAACACAACTTCAGACTATACCACTGCACCGGTAGAGTTTGCCGATTATTATGAGTGGTCTGTTGATCCTGGCGAAGCCGGAAACATTGATGGGATGGGTACCATAGCTACTATGAACTGGAACCAGTCCTTCTTAGGCACCGCCACCATTACGGTAAGGGCCATGAACAGCTGTGGTGAAGGTGAATACTCTGAAGGCTATGCCGTCACTGTCGACAACTATACTTCTGTTGAAGAGTTTTCAGATGAGAATGAACTTTCCATCTTCCCCAATCCGAACATTGGTGAATTTACCATTGAGCTAAGTGGTGAGGATTATGGTCAGGTTGAGGTGCGCATATACGACATAAGCGGCACCCTGGTATATCATCAGACAGGCATCGAAGGTGATCAGGGCTTCAGCGGTAAAATCAATATGACATCTTACCCGCAGGGGATGTATTTCGTAAAGGTCACGCACCGGCATGGAACCCTTGTAAAGAAGATACTCTTAAACAAGTAAACCAGTAAACAAGAATTGATTTTCAAAGCCGGGTGCATTCGCACCCGGCTTTTATACTTAATCCCAAAATACATAAATCCTTACGTAATCTCACTTAAAATAACTGTAAAGCATTGATTACGAATCAAAATCATTGTACCTTTGCTCTCGTTATTTTGATTTTCAAAACCAGAAAAGCTTATTACCCATGAAAAAGTTACTCGTACTTTCATTTGTTTTTTTACTGTCTGCCCTCCTTGCTTTTAGCGGGGAATGGAAGAGTATCAGCAGTCAGGAAGCAAGTCCTGCCGAAGTAAAACTGATCAATGCTGACCATCAAAGCAGCAGGATCTCATTCAAGGTACCCGGTTATGAACTCATTGAAGTGCAAACCGATCAGGGACCTGCCTACACCCTTCAACTCGATGGTGCCAGCCCAATACTTCAGTCCGGCGCACCTGACCTGCTGAAGGTAACTGCTTCGGTAATGATCCCTGACCTTGCCGGTATGGATGTACGTATTTTATCATCTGAATATACTGACTACGAAAATATACTGATTGCCCCTTCCAAAGGGAATCTTTATCGCGATATTGATCCTGCCGGAGTAGCATACACCCTTGGGGAAGAATATACACAGGATGCTTTCTATCCCGGAAAGCTGGCTGAGCTTCGCACCCCTTATATCATACGAGATTATCGGGGTCAGACAGTCGTGGTTTATCCTTTCCAATATAATCCTGTTTCACGGGTGTTAAGGGTATACCATAGCCTGAATGTGGAAGTGCTCAAGGTAAATGATAATGGTGAAAATCCCCTCATCCGCGAGAAGATGCCTGAAAGGATCTCAGCAGATTATTCAGCCATTTATGACCTCCATTTTCTCAATGGGCCTACCCATCTCACTGATTATACACCGGTGAGTGAGCATGGAAATATGCTGATCATTTCATATAGTGCTTTTACCGGAGCAATACAGCCTCTGGCCGATTGGAGAATTCAAACCGGAACGCCCTGTGAAATAGTTGACGTTGCAAGTATTGGAGGTTCTGCTCAAATTAAAGCCTTTATTGCTGACTATTACAATACAAATGGCCTCACCTTTGTACTTCTGGTAGGTGATGCGCAACAGCTTCCCTCATCTTATTCAAACGGGGATTCAGATAATAATTATGCCTATATCGTAGGAAACGACCATTATCCAGATGTATTTATAGGCCGCTTTTCAGCTGAAAACATTGGCCATGTAGAAACCCAGGTGAACAGGACGTTGACTTATGAACAAAATCCGGATCTTAATTTCGATTGGTTTACTCGGGCCATAGGGATTGCATCTTCGCAAGGACCGGGAGATGACAATGAATATGATTATCAGCATATCCGTAATATCAATACTGATCTGATGAATTTCACCTATACCTATGATGCCGAGCTTTTCGATGGCAGCCAGGGCGGAAATGATGCTTCTGGTAATCCCAGTCCGGCCATGGTGGCCACTGAGGTGAATACAGGTGCTACTATCATCAATTATACCGGCCATGGAAGCACGAATGCCTGGAGTACGAGTGGATTTTCGAGCACCAATGTGAATTCCCTCACCAATAATGGCATGTGGCCATTTATCTGGTCCGTTGCCTGTGTCAATGGTAATTTTGTTGGCGGCAGTTGCTTTGCGGAAGCCTGGTTACGTGCTACCAACAATAACGAACCCAGCGGTGCTGTTGCAACGATGATGTCGACCATCAACCAGAGCTGGAACCCACCCATGTGCGGACAGGATGAGATGAATGATGTCCTTGTAGAATCATATCCGGGCAATATCAATCGTACTTTTGGTGCAGCCTCTATGCACGGGTGTATGCAGATGAACGACGAATATGGTGGCGGTGGCGACGAGATGACCGATACATGGGTATGCTTCGGTGATCCTGCCCTGCATGTCAGGACAGCTTTTCCGCAAGCCCTCATAGCTAATTACATGCCAAGCATATTTATTGGCATGACTTCACTCGAGATTACTTCTGCCGCAAATGGTAGCACAGCCTGCCTTACAGAGAATGGACAGATCCTGGATGCAGGAATTATCGAAAACGGAACGATTACTTTGAACTTCACGGCACCTGTCAACCCAACAACATTGACCTTGACCATTACCGGTTTCAATTTCCTCCCGCTCATCGACGAAATCGATGTTATGCCAGGGAATATGCCTTTCCTCATATTTGATGATGCTCATGTGAATGACATCAGCGGAAATAACAATGGCTTTCTCGATTTTGGAGAATCCGTAACCTATACCATCGACCTGTATAACCTCGGGGGTGTTGACGCTACCGACGTAGATGTATACCTGCAGGTGAATGACCCATACGTGAGCATCACTGATGATTACGAACTTTATGATCTGATCCCGGCAGGCCAGACCACAGGGATGCCTGAAGGTTTTGCCCTGGATATTGCCGACAATACACCTGATGAGCATATGATCGATTTTACGGTAACAGCAACGAATGTTGATACCAGCTGGATCATGGAATACCAGGGAATCGTTTTTGCCCCAATCCTGAACATCGCTGAGATGTTTATCGATGATGCTGCCGGAAACGGAAATGGGAGGCTCGACCCGGGTGAAACAGCCATTATAAAAATAAAGAATTTTAATTCAGGTCACTGCCCGGCAGAAAATACCATGGCAAGCCTGGTTTCTTCCTCACAGTACCTGACTTTTTCCAGCAATATTTATGATATTGGGGTACTCGGTGTGCTCGGTTACCAATGGTCCGAATTCGAAGTAGAAGTAGATGCTGATGCACCCAACGGAGCAGCCTTTGCATATTTCAACTATGAATTGGTTTCAGGCAGCTTTATTGAAAGTGCGCAATTCCAGAAAAAGATCGGTTTGATCGTTGAAGATTGGGAAACCGGTGACTTCAGCAAATTTGAATGGTCGAACAGCGGAAGCATCCCCTATGAGATCACAAACATCTACCCTTATGAAGGTGTATATTCTGCCAAATCGGGCAGCATCGGTGATAATGAAGAATGCGTTCTCTCCGTGAATGTAGATGTAATGCTTGCCGACTCGGTCACTTTTATTCTCAAGACCTCCTCACAGCAAAACAAGGATATATTTAAATTTTATATCAATAACTCCTTACAGGGTGAATGGTCCGGCGTTGGAAACTGGCAAAAAGTTGCTATACCGGTGAATCCGGGCAACTATACCTTTAAGTGGGTATATTCAAAAGACGATACCGGAATGGCCGGAAGCGATTGCGCTACTGTTGACTTTATAACCTTCCCGCCACTACTGACTCTCACCTGCTATGCCGGACCTGACGATTATAATTGTACAGGAAGCGAATACCAATGCGACGGTGAGGCGACTAACTGGGTATCGGTTGAATGGACCAGTTCAGGAGACGGAAGCTTTGATGATCCGCATATCCTCAACCCCATTTATACACCGGGTACTGATGACCTTTCCAATGGAAATGCCATACTCACCCTTACTGCCGAAGATGATATGGGTGCTTTTGTAGATGATGACATGAGTCTCCTGATCATGGGTGCTCCAGCCACACCGGCTACGCCTTCAGGGCCTGATTACGTGAACCTGAATACCACTACAAACTCTGTATACACGACTGATCCGGTACCCTATGCCGACTACTATGAATGGAATGTTGATCCTATCGATGCCGGTACTTTCTATGGTATAGAAAACAGCGGAACCATCGACTGGAATACTTCCTTCCTCGGTCTGGCTACAATCACAGTCAGAGCGGTGAACAGTTGTGGTGAAGGGGACTATTCAATCGGTTATGAAGTTACTGTAGATAATTTCACTTCTGTGGAAGAAATTGAAGCAAACAATACATTCCAACTCTGGCCAAACCCGAACAATGGTAGCTTTAACATACTGGCATCCGTAACAAAAGCCGGAAATTACAGCGTCAGGGCCTTTAATATTGTTGGAAAGGAGATGGCCTCTATGTCCAATCTCTACCTCGATGGGCAAAACAGCTTCACCATCAACTTCAACGAACTTTCGGAAGGCCTTTACTTCCTGGTGATAGAAGGCCAGGGAGAAAAGATGATACAAAAGTTGATCATCAATAAATAATTGATATTTAGCCTTCTGCTTCAGCAGAGGGCTTTTTTATGAACCCACATATTACTGGACATGAAACAAACACTCTTTGCTATTACACTAAGCATGGCCATGTTGGGATGCATGCATCTCCAGGCCCAAAAAACTATCCAGGTCTCAGGAGAACAGAATGGGATCTCTGTCGCGAACAATACCTTTTTTGAATTCTCCGGTGAGCTGAGCACCAGCGAACTCACACTCATAGAAACAAATACGCCACAGGGACTTTTCACGCGCCTCGCCATCAGCGGTAACAGTAAGACAGATGCCTATGGTCAACCCGAGATGCCTGCCATCCGCAAGCTTATCAGGGTTCCGCTCGGCGCTGAAGCCCTTATAAGCATTTCGGAGTTAAAATATACCGACATCGACCTGAAAGAAAAAGGGTTTCCGCATCCTGTGTATCCTGCCCAGCCACCCAGGAGCAAAAGTGAAGACATCCATGAATTTGCTTATGATCAGACAGCATACCAGCATGCAGGATTTATCGAGCATGAGCTGCTGAGTGTACAGATGCTCGGCATCATGAGGGATAAACGCATTGCAAGGATCAATTTTGTTCCTTTCAGATATGACCCTGTGAGTCATACCCTGAGGGTATACCATCACATTGAATTTAATGTTGAATTCAAAAATGCTGATATCCCTGCTACGCTTTCATTGGAAGAAAGATATGCATCGATCTGCTTTCAGACGGTCAACAATTCGCTTTACAATGAGGCCCTGGCCGCAAACAAGGAAAACTTTAAAACATACCCTGTTAAATACGTCATTATTGCCGACAGGATGTTTGAAAGCCAGTTGCAGCCTTTTATCGAATGGAAAACCCTGAAGGGTTTCCTCGTGGTGGAAGCGTATACTGATGAAACCGCTGTTGGAGGATCACTGGTATCTATCAAATCCTATATACAGGGCTTATATAATGCAGGAACCCCTGAAGATCCGGCTCCCTCCTATATCCTTTTTGTAGGCGACATCCAGCAAATCCCTACCTGGGATAATGGTAATGGAGCCACCGACCGTAATTATTGCGAATTCACCGGCGACCTCTTCCCGGAGATTTATTATGGTCGTTTCTCGGCACAAAACCCGAGCCAGCTCCAGCCATATATCGACAAGACCCTTCAGTATGAAAAATATACCATGCCCGACCCGACCTACCTCGATGAAGTGGTGATGGTAGCAGGTATGGATGGTAGCTTCGGAGCCTCTCATGGCAATGGACAAATCAATTATGGTACCAATAACTATTTCAACCCTGAGCACGACATCCTTTCGCACACTTATCTGTATCCTAATTCAGGGTCGAATGCTGCCCAGATACGCCAGGATATCAGTGACGGGGTCACCTTTGGAAATTACACTGCCCACTGCAGCCCTGATGGTTGGGCAGATCCAAGTTTTAGTATTTCACACATCCCCTCTCTGCAAAATCAGGACATGTATTGCGTGCTGATCGGTAACTGCTGCTCATCCAGCGAATATCAACTTAATGAGTGTTTTGGCGAAGCCATTGTCAGGGCCGAAAATAAAGGAGCCGTTGGATATATTGGGGCTTCGAACAGCACCTATTGGGACGAAGATTATTACTTCGGTGTAGGGGTTGGACAAATCTCACAGAACCCGCCACCTTATGAGGAGACGAGCCTGGGAAATTATGACCGTTCTTTTCATGACCATGGAGAGGAATTCGGCGAATGGTACGTTAGCGGGGATGAAATAATCTTTGCAGGAAACCTGGCGGTAACTGAAGGAGCTGCCGGCTCAGCAGAATATTACTGGGATATCTACAATTACATTGGAGATCCTTCCCTCATGGTATATTATTCCAATCCACCGGTCATTGCAGTGAGCTATGCACCACTGCTTCCTTTACAATCAACCTCCTTTACTGTAACCACAGAGGCTTATGCCTATGTTGCTATGAGTTTGGAAGGAGACCTGATCGCCTCAGCCCTCGCCAATGAAAATGGGATTGCCGTGCTGGAATTTCCTCCACTGAGCATCTCCGGAGATGGTGACATCGTGGTGACCAAACAAAATGGCCAGCCCTATTTTGGTAATGTGCTGATCACATCACCCAGCGGGCCTTACCTCATTCTCGACCAGGTTGCCATAGGCGATCCTAACGGGAATCAGAACGGACAAGCCGATTGTGGTGAAACCATCGCTTTGAATGTTAGCCTTGAAAATGCCGGTAATGGTGAAGCCCTGAACACTATCAGCACATTGATCGGCGATGATCCCTATCTCACGATCACAAAAGATAATCACAACTGGCCGGATATTCCCGGTTTAACCATTATTACCGAAGACGGAACCTTTGAGATGGAAATCGCATCCTTTGTACCAGACCAATATACAGTCAGCTTCGAAATTGAACTGGAAACATCATCTAAAGGAAACTGGATGTATGATTACGAGCTGGTGATCAATGCACCTGTGCTGACCATAGGATCCATGGTCATTGACGACAGCCAGAGCGGTAACGACAACGGCAGGCTCGATCCGGGTGAAACAGCCACGATCAAGATTGTTAACAGGAATACCGGGCATTGTCCGGCAGAAAATACTGAAACAGCAATCGTATCAACATCTCAGTACCTGACCCTCGCAAATTACACGTATAGCATTGGTACACTGGGACTGCTGGGATATACCTATTCGGAATTTGAAGTAGCAGTTGATGCAGATGCCCCTGATGGGGCCGCATTTGCCGAGTTCTACTACACTATTGCATCAGGTGAATATACTTCCACCAGGGAATTCAGGCAAAGGATAGGCCTGATCATGGAGGACTTTGAAACCGGCGACTTCACCAAATTCGATTGGGTGATGGGCGGAGACCAGGATTGGCAAACAAGCGGAGTATTTCCCTATGAGGGTGATTATTCAGCCAAGTCGGGCCTGATCACAGACGGTCAAAGCAGTGAGCTGAAGATAGTCGTGGATGTAATGATCGCAGATACGGTATACTTTTTCCATAAAACCGCCTCACAGCTTGATGATGACCTTCTGAAGTTTTATATAGGCAATACCATGGTGGGTCAATGGTCAGGGATAGGAGCGGGATGGAACGAGATGAAAGCCTATGTTCCTACAGGTATCCACACCCTGAAATGGGTTTATGAGAAAGATGCCAGCGGCTTTGCAGGCAACGACTGTGCGTGGCTCGACAATATCATCTTTCCTCCATTGATGACACTGACCTGCTATGCAGGACCAGATGCGTATGCCTGTGATGGCAGTGATTTCCAATGCCTCGGACAGGCTACTGACTGGGTGAATGTATCATGGACTTCAAATGGTGACGGAACATTCAATAACTCAAACATCCTTCAGCCTATTTATACTCCGGGTAGTGACGATATCGCCAACGGCAATGTCCAACTCACTCTCATGGCTGAAGATGCAGCTGGCAGCACTGTTGACGATGCCATGTACCTTTCGGTATTTGATACCCCCGAAACACCTGTCACTCCAACAGGACCGGACCATGTTACAGTGCCCCCGGTGGTCAGCTCAGTTTACAATACAGATGCTGTACCCTATGCCGAATATTACGAATGGGCAGTGGATCCCATCGAGGCAGGCTCATTCAGTGGCATCGGACCGGCTGGGACCATTCTCTGGAACACATCTTTTGTTGGCACAGCCACCATCTCAGTGAGAGCCATGAATAATTGCGGAGATGGCCTTTTCTCTGAAGGATTCGATGTGAACGTCGACCATAACGTCGGAATCAGCGAGCCGGCTGCAGGGAACAGTATGGAGGTGTATCCCAATCCTAACACGGGGAACTTTAATATTCTGGTAACAGAAAGTGTGCTGAATTCTACTATCAATGTGTATAATGTCATCGGTGAAAAAGTGTTTACACTCAACACCAACATGATGGCAGGAGAAGTAGTGAATATTGAGTTAAGCAACAATCCTAAGGGGCTGTATATCCTCTCTGTTGAGGCTGCAGATTTCAGTTTCACTGAAAAGCTGGTCATTAAATAGAAAAAGCATTTTTGATTTGAACCCTTCTGCCGGATCCGGTGGAAGGGTTTTTTAATACACCAAAAGGCTGCATCCACGAATATCGCTGTGATCTGTCCGTCCCAGTACCTCGAAGGTACCATCAGCATGGACCCGCCCAAGGTCCTGGGTTTCGATAAATGCACAGGAGAAGATGTTGGCCAGGTCAATAATGTTGAGAGCCCCGGTTTCCCCTGTCGGGAGTATACTGAAAGGATCCTGGATATCACGAACAAAAACTTTCATCCATGGGGGTGTCATAAAGCGGCCTTCACCCACAGAATATGCCTGCGACAGCAATTCCGTCATACCATATTCTGAATGTATCGCAGATAGCTGAAATGCTTCTTTAAGGCGCTGATGAAGATCTTGCCTGGTGAGCTCCTCCTTACGGCCTTTCATGCCACCGGTTTCCATAACGATCATATTATCTCGCGGCGCGAAAGAATAAGCCTCTGCAAAATCAAGCAGTGCAAATGACACACCCAGTAGTATGGTTTTCATGCCCTTCAACGACAGGGACCTCAGTCGTTCAGCCAGCGCATCGTGCTCATCTAAAAAGAAACCACTTTCCTTATGCCCACCTGCTTTGATCAGCTTATCAGTCATGTATACCAGTGACGATCCTTCTCTTTCCAGATATGATGGCAGCAGGGCAAGGATGCGGTATTCCTCCGGCCTGCCATAAAAATGTTTGAAAGCATGCATGAAGCTTTTTTCATACAAGGAAAGCTCCTTTACATAATGACGGGCCGCCTGCATCCCACCGGTACCACTGCTTGTAAAAATGATCTCTTCATCAAAAATGCCCGATATTACCTTATGATTCTTGAAAAACCCAATTGGAAGAAAGGGAATTCGGCGAGGGTCCATGATCTTATTGGGCTTTACGCCCAGATGAGAGAGATAGTCAGCATAAAGTAAATTCTCCTTCGACTGGTAGCGAAATAATTCCAGCGCCAAGTCGTTAAAAGTGGTAGGGGATAGGTCGTGAAAGACCATTTCCTTTAACTTATCGATATGCTTGGGGGCAGACAATTTAAATTTTGTAATTTTACATATTATAATCCCTGCATGAGGCTCGCTTCAAAAATACAGTTATTTCTGCTTATCATCCTGATGATAGTGATTGCTTCATGCAAAAAACCAAAACAGTTCCCGGATATTCCCAGCATAGAGTATCAGAATTTTACCTCCATCTATAATCCTGACCTGGACATTTATGACCGTGGTGTGCTGCATTTCACTTTTGAAGATGGTGATGGGGACATTGGATTAAACAGTGGCGACACACTGCCTCCATTCAATGCTTCCTCAGACTATCACTATAACCTGATCATCACCTATTTCGAAATGCAAAACGGTGAGATCAAAGAGGTACCCATTCTCTGGTTTAATCCTCAAACCGAACAATATGATACCCTCACACTGAGTGCACGCATCCCCAATCTTACTCCCGATGGGATCAATAAAGCCATCAGCGGAGATATTTTCGATACTCTCTTCATTTACAATTTCAATTCCATTTACGATACCATTAAGTTTGACGCCTACATTATTGACCGGGCCCTTAATGAGAGCAACACTATCAGTACCCCTTTGATTATTAGATAATCATTGACACTTGACATTACCTTAACAGAGGGATAACTTTGTTGATGGCCTAGAGCATGTTTCCTGTCTGCCAGGCATACCCAAGCAATTTTATTAGTAATTTTGGCCGGATCAGTGGATTGAGCCGAGTCCAGCACAATTAGCTGCTCTGAAAAAGCGTTGAATTTTTGTACGAAACGAGACTAGATGTTGATACACATAAAGAAGATACTCCCCTATATCCTGATCATTTGTTTTGCAGGAGGAAGCATGCTCCTTCCTGTTGATGGTATAGCCCAGAAGGCTGATCGAAAAAACAAGAACAAACACAGGCAGGAAAATACAGCCCTTTTCCTTGAAGCCAACAGCAATAAGCTTCTGGGTAAGCTCAAAAAAGCCAAAGATCTGTTCCTGGAATGCCTTGTGCTGGATCCCGAAGATGCTGCCTCCATGTATGAGCTGGCACGCATTGAGCGGATCCAAAATAATTCAGACCTGGCCCTCGAATGGTCTGAAAAGGCTGTACAATACGGGCCTGAAAATGTATGGTACCTGAAACTACTGTCGGATCTCTACCAGGAAAACATGCAATTCGATAAATCGATAGAGGTGATCAATAAGATGGTTGCCTTATACCCCGGCAACCTGGAATACCTCTACGACCTGGCTTTGACACACCTGCTGGTTGGCAATTACCAAAAATCGATACAAACATATAACAGGATAGAGGAGATGATCGGAGTAACTGAAGAAATCTCCATACAGAAGCAAAAGATATGGCTGCGGCTCGATAATCCTGCAGAGGCAATACGTGAGGTGGAAGCCCTCTGCCTGGCCTGGCCCGGTGAAAGCAGGTATAAAGCTATCCTCGCCGAACTATACCTGGCCAATGACATGGATGAAAAGGCCCTGGAAACATACCTGGCCATTGCAGAACAGGATCCTGAAAATGCATATATTCAGATATCCCTTTCCGACTATTACAGGAAAAGAGGCGATACGGAAAAATCTTTTGAGCACCTCAAGCTTGGCTTTTCCAATCCATTCCTCGATATTGATACCAAGATCCAGATCCTGCTGGCATATTTCACAGTAAAAGAATACTATGATGAGCAGAAGGTTGAGGCTACCGAACTGGCAAATATTCTTATCAGTACCCATCCGGATGATGCCAGGGCATACAGTATTCAGGCCGACCTCTACTATCAGAATGAAGAATGGGAGCCCGCCAGGGAATCCCTTCGAAAGGTACTTCGCCTTGACCCCAGCCGGTATATTATCTGGGAACAGCTGCTTTTTACAGAATCAAACCTGTCAGATTTTGAAGGTATGAGGGATGACAGCCGCAAAACGATAGAACTCTTTCCCCAGCAGGCCCTGCCTTATCTTTTTGCTGCCGTGGCCAGCTATCAGTTCGAAGACCATGAACAGATGATCAAAGACCTGGAAACCGGTATCCGCTTTGTAGTGAGAAATGACCTGCTCCTGGCAGAATTCTATAATTACCTGGGCGACGCCTATCACCAGGTTGGTGAGGATGAAAAAACTTTTGAAGCCTATGATGCCAGCCTGAAAATAAATTCAGAGAACTCCATCGTACTGAATAATTATGCATATTACTTATCTTTAAGGGGCGAACAGATGGATCGGGCCAAAAAAATGGCCAAAAAAGCCACTGAGCTGGATCCCGAAAATTCATCGAACCAGGATACCTATGGTTGGGTACTTTATATGATGGGCGAATATGAAGAAGCGTTGGAATGGATAGGCCTGTCGCTCGAAAACCATAATGAGGAAAATGCCGAAGTGCTTGAGCATTACGGAGATGCCCTGTACAAGCTAGGCAGGGAAAAAGAAGCCCGAAACTATTGGAAACGGGCTTTGAAGGCAGGAAAGGGTGGTTCTGACCTGCTTGAAAAGAAAGCGGACAAAGGTATACTCTATGAGTAAAACATTACGATACAAAATGATGGATCACAGGCTTACCGGCATCCTTGCCGGCCTTTTGCTGCTGGCAATCCTGGCGGGATGTTCAGCCAAAAGACATATAATCAAAAGCCCCCTGAAGGAAGCCAAATCAACATATCTGCTTGAGCAACTTGCAGAAAATGAGCTTCAGTTTGACTGGTTCTCGGCCAAATTCTCTATCGACTACATTTACGATAAAAAGCTTACCGAGTTCAGGGGACAGATAAGGATACAGAAAGACAGCATCATCTGGTTATCATTCTCACCCGCCCTTGGCATAGAAATGGCCCGGCTAAAGATCACCAATGATTCCGTATTCTTCATGAACAGGCTCAATAAGACCTACCTCCGGGGCGACTATCGATTCATCAACGAATACCTTCAAACAAATATTGATTTCGATATCCTCCAGGCTTTTATCATTGGCAATGACTTCCAATTTTATGAAAAATCGAAATTCAGAGCCAGTATCGACAACCAGGAGTACAAACTCTCCACCACTGAACGACATAAGCTGAAGAAATTTGTAAAGCAGGATGAAACATCTGCCAAGGCATTTTATCAGAATATCTGGCTGAATCCTGAAAATTTCAAAATCACCCGTGTCGATATTAAAGAGATCACCAACGATAAGAAGCTGGATGCCCATTACGGTAATTTCAAAGATCATGAAGGGCAGTTGTTCCCCTTCGACATCATGTTCGAGATCATTGCCGATGAGAAGATTACCGTTAAGGTTGATTACTCAAGGATAAAACTCGACGAGCCCCATACCTTCCCTTTCACCATCCCTTCAAAATATGAAAGGATCTATTAATGATGCTTTGGCAGCTTAACATAAGGGTTTTTTATCAAGCATTTATCCTGTCTGCTATTAGCCTTTTTTTACTGTCGGCACATGTTAACGGACAAGACCGTAAGGTCAACCTACAGCAGGAAAAGAAACAGATAGAAGCAGAGATCGCCTATACCAATAATCTCCTTGACAAGACAAGGAAAAACCGTCAGAGCAGCATGGAAGGCTTGGCCATTCTTCAGCAAAAGATCAGGCAGCGGGAAAGGCTGGTCAATAATATCAAGGCCGAGCTTGTCCTCATCATACAGGAGATCGATGAAACCGGCGACAGCATATTCACCCTCACCGTTGAGCTCAAAAAGCTGAAAGAAGAGTATGCCAAAATGATCTATTACGCCAATCGCCACCGTGGATCCTACGACCGCATGGTATTCATATTCTCGGCAGAAGATTTTAACCAGGCATACCGCAGGATCAAGTATTTTCAGCAATACAGCGCATACCGCCGTACACAGGCCGTGCTGATCACCTCCACACAGGATGCGTTGAGTTTGAAAGAGCTGAAGCTCGAACGGCAAAAGGCCGAGCAGCAGAACCTGCTCTCACAGGAACAGGAGGAGAAAGATCAGCTTGAATTCGAAAAGGGAGATGTTGACCGCACCATACAGGACCTCGGGCAAAAGGAAAGGAAGCTGAAAACTGATCTGAGGGCGAAAGAAAGGGCCAAGGCTAAACTTGACAAGGCCATAGCCGATATTATCGCAGAAGAGATCCGCCTGGCAGAAGAGCGTGCGAGGGCTGCCGCTGCATCAACCACCACCACCAGCAGCGGCTTTGCTTTGACCCCGGAAGAGAAAATCCTGTCAGAAAATTTCTCAAACAACAAGGGCAAGCTTCCCTGGCCAACAGAAAGAGGTGTCGTCTCCAGCACCTATGGGGAACACCAGCATCCGGTACTGAAAAGGGTCAAGGTAAAAAATAATGGGATCGACATCCTGACCTCGGAGGGTGAGTATGCACGGGCCGTTTTCAACGGAGAGGTGACCCGCGTCATTTCGGTTCCTAACTATAACAATGTGGTGATCGTCAGGCATGGTGAATTCCTTACCGTATATTCCAACCTGGATGAAGTACTTGTAAGCAAAGGACAGAAGGTCACTACAAAGCAACGAATCGGAAGAGTGTATACCGACCGCAATGAAAATAAAACGGAATTGCATTTCGAGATATGGCAGGCCAAAGAGTTGATGAATCCTGCCTATTGGCTGGCCGGGAAATAAGGCCCTAATAAGGTATTTTAACCACCTTCATCTGCTCATCGAATCCATTACCTGATACACGTACTATGTATACCCCCGGCGGGATGCCTGTTGCATCCCAGGATACAATTTGTTTCCCCCGGGCTGCATGTTCCTGCCAGGCATGGATCAGCTCACCCGATAAAGCAAAAGCACTGAATTGCAATCTGCCGGGATCAGTTAATTCGAACTCTATCATGAGCCTGTTTGTAAAAGGGTTTGGATAGCAGCTAGCCAGGATATCGTGCTGCAGCTGGTCGCCAATCCCCATATTTGGAATAACCTTTAATTCTATAGTAACAGCTAATTGCATTCCACCTGCATCGGTGACCAATGCTTCACAATAATAGTTTCCAAGCGAAAGCCCACCGGCATCAAAAGTGTAGGCAATATCTGCATACCCATAGCCAGGCAAAGATCCATGTACCGGTGAAAAGCCGATCCATGCCGGTGTATTTTCTATGCTGCAATGGAAAGGCAACTCAAAGCTTAGCAGGTTTTGCAAAGTGATATCCTGCATGCCTGTGGAATCCGGGCCCAGGGAAATGCTTACGGTGTCCTTATCAGCTATGATACGAGGGTTCATGAGCAAGCGGACTGCACTATCGACATTCAGCCTTCCTCCCGACACGCAAAGGGTATCAAATCCGGGCAGGGTATCGACCCCTTCAAGTATGATATTCTTTACGAATAGGGCAGCTTCTTCAGGATTTTCATCATAATGCTGAAGAAAATCTTCACCGGCAGCTGAATAGATCAGTGCGATGGCTCCGCTCAACTGGGGAGCCGCCATGGAAGTCCCTGTGGTATAACCGTAGGTGTTATTGGTTTTCGTGGAGATAATATTGCTTCCGGGGGCACCCAGATCAATGGATACCATTCCCCAGGCCGCAGTATTGTACTTCACATCATCCTTGGTGGTATTGGTCACGCCAATAATATAATCGCTGCTGAAATTGGTGGGTACATCACCCACAATATCGGCATTGGATTCATGGTTCATGGTAGCTGCCGCATTGAGGATCCCCAGGCTGCCCAGCGAGTCATACATCATACCCCAGATGGGATAATTTTCAGGATTGCCGAAATCCACTCCGAAAGAGCCATTCGTTACCACGACATAAGCTCCCTTTTGCCCATTGCTCTCTTCATAAAGTGAGCGCATTTTATATACATATGCGAATGCTTCCACCACGGTAGATTCAAAGGTGGAAGAGCCTGCTACAGGCATCACTTTGCAGTTCCAGCCTACTCCGCTAATTCCGATACCGTTATTCCCGATGGCTCCTGCTATTCCTGCTACTTTGGTCCCATGGCTTCGTACTGTAATCTCGCCAGTACTCGTAAAGGCATTCCAGCCATCATAGTCGTCAACATAGCCATTATTATCGTCGTCAATGCCATTGGCAGGTATTTCATGGTAGTTTTTCCAAAAATTCATATCCTCATGATCAAGGTCGAAACCATCGTCGATCACAGCAATGATGATGGTATCGCCCAGGATGGTTATTCCATTATTCACGCTTACCTCCCATGCCTTTGTGGCATCAATATCAGCATCGACGACGCCACCGGTCTGCCCAATATTATACAATGCCCACTGCATAGCAAAACTGGGATCGTTTGCTAAAATATCACGTTGTGAGATGTAATGGTCAAATTGCGCTTTCATGATGCGCTGGTCTGACAGTAGTTGTTTCAAAAGATCATTGCCTTTCCCTGCTTCCATGTCATAGCTGCAAAGCCATATTCCCAGATCCTTCGACAGGCATCGTTCCGGCTTAAAGCCGGCGAACGAAAATGTCGCCTCCAGATCTCCGATCTTACTGCTTGCCGATTGATCCAATTGGATTATCAGCTTGCCGGGAACGGCATGAATATCCTCTTGTTCAACCGGTGTTGCGGAAGACAGGCAGAGCATAAGTGCTAAAAATGCCAGAGCAAAGATCTTTTTCTTCATGAGGTAAACAAAGTTAGGTAAATCAGCCCACTTATCTGATCAGCACCATTTTCCCGGTATACGGAATACCTTCTACCAGTATGCGGTAAAGATAGATTCCGTCAGGCAATGCATGTCCGCTGTTGCTGCGGCCATCCCAGGTAAAATTATACGAACCGGCCTCCAGCGTACTTGATGGTGAAAGGTCATACACCCGGCGCCCCTGCAGATCATATACCGCCGCATCGACCAGGCTTTTTTTCTCCAGTTTCACAGGGATCCTGGTTTCATGGCTGAATGGGTTCGGGTAGTTTTGCAAAGCAGTACCATCAGGCATTTCAGGCATTTCCTCAACACCCAGCAAGCTTTGCTTCACCTCAAAGAAATCGAGTATATTCTGCATCAGTGTTTCCATCTGGCAGGTGTCGGATGAGATCAGTCCACCCATCTCGAACATAGTCCCGATGGTTTTATAGCCACCCGCATCGTAGGCCACTGCTGCACAATTGGGGTATTCTACGCCTGTAAATATGGAAAATGCCGGTGGAGTGGGCTCAAGGTAATACAGGCATAGTGAGTTCTGTGCTGTATTTTCATAAGCCAGGCCTTCGGTAAAGGTGCTATCAACACCTCTGAGGATTTCATATCCTCCTGCACTGGTAACCGTAGTAAAGCCAAAGCGGTCGAGTATGGGAAGGTGTGGATCCTGCTCCCAGACCATTCGGCCCTCCATATACAAATTACCTCCATCATCGAGGTAATCGAGAAGCATCTGCCCCTGCTGCCAGGAAAGCGTATGACTGGTAAACATCTTTCCCACGCACAAGAATACCGATTGGTAGTTGCTGATGGAATTCGGAAATTTAGGGCTGTAGTTGCTTTCCACACCCATGTCCTGAAGATGCTCGTATATGTGTACGCCTGAGCCTGTCGACAGGTCCAGGTCAATAATATAAGCAGGCGTGCGGCCCACCCTCATACTAAAGTTCATTTCAGTATTCACACCAATTTCATCGGTAATCAAGAGGGTAAAATCGACCTCCGACCCGAAAGAAATGGAATAATCGGCCGAAAGGCTGAAAAGGACTTCCTTGTCCTCCCATGGGTTAATGGTACCGACATTGACAGGCTGTGAATTATTGATAGTAATTCCTTCATGTGATGATGAAAGTACCGCCACCGTATTGATACTTACACGGCTTCCTTTGTTCACAAGCCTGAGCTTCAGATCCTCTGTTTCTCCAGGTTCCAGGAGATTGATCTCATTCCTGACTTCGAAACCACTGAGTTCCATATCCGGTGCCGAACTACTTAAAATACATTCGCGATGATATGACAATGCTGCCGCTACAGCATTCAGATGTAACATCATCTGCGCATTATCAGCAATATCTTTATCGCAGGAACAGCTGAATGCACTGGCAATACTAATACTCTCTCCGGGGGCGATCTGTTCAAGCAGGTACTGATTGTCCAGAATCTCTAATTCGTGGTATTCAGCACTCAAAGAAAAGTCAATATTCTGAATGCCGGCCGTTCCTCGGTTTACGACATTGAGATCCAGGTAGGCGATCTGGCCGTTTTGTATCGAAAGATCGTCCTCTCCATTCATACTTATTGAAAACTCCAGCGCATCGGTGAACAGACAGGTTTTTGTAGCACTGAGCAAGGTATTATCAGTTAATGCAAACTTTAGCTCTGCGAGTGTACTCTCCTGGCTTTCCATGATCTCCAGCAGGCCGTCTTTCGAAACGGTGATCTCTTCAGGCTGTGCTTTCGGGAAGAATTCAATTTTTGTCCCGGAGGGAATACCCGGTGGGTCGGGTAGATCAGGCAAACTATGATGAAAGAAATCCCCGTCGGATATGCCTGCCGTCCAGCGGATGGGCTCATCCAGGGTCATCTCATCATAGAAGAATTCTATCCTTCCATCAGGGTAAAGGCTTACAGCAAAGTTAATATCGAGCCAATCCTTGTCAAAAGTTGCAGTTTTCCATCGAAAAGTAGCTTTTGTCTCATCCCCTTCGTACCACACTCCATCATCCGTTCCCTGATGCACGAACAGATCCTGGCTCAGAAGAGGAGCAATAACGCGACTGTTCTTCAAAAAATAGTCGTTGTCAACCAGGTATGACCAGAAATACATATTCTCATCGATAAAAATATACCCACCCGAGGATACCACCAACGTACCATAGTAGTTACCATAGAAGGGAAATTCAAAATCCAGCACCTGCATAGCCAGGCTGTCCGTCCAGCTGTTATTAATGATCTGCACTTCGTCCACTTCAGGAAAAGCAGCTTCGGTACTGTTCATCACATAGTTCCTGTCGAGCTGCCACTGATAAGGTTGTTGCCCGCCCGTTGCTTCAAGCTGAATACTCATTGGCTGACTCGCTTCGTATACCGGAATGGATTCCGTTACTATCGTCAGATCGTTGGGTGCCGGCTCATATATGACCGACATCATGGTCCTTCCATTGTCATTGAGTACTACATTCTGCTCTTCACAAACAGTCTCTGCTACGCCATCCTGGTAATCGATCAGGCTGAAGTTCTTTATCTGTCCGTAGCCCTTATTGTCAGGATCTTTTTCATCCACGATCAGGAAAAACTTATAGGGCATCCCTGCTTCCACATGGGAAAGCAGCGGACTCACATCAAGACCAAATTCAATGGTCTTATTTGCCTCGGTGGTATCGTTCCCCTGCATATAGTGCCATCCCCCCTGGTAATTGAAAATGGTATAGGAATGGATATGTTCAGGCTTATTGGATGTGAGGTCTGAAGATATGCCGGCCTGCACACGTACCGCCTCCCTGTAATCATGTTCCAGGGTCACCTTATATGTCATTCGTGTATCGTGTTCTGCCTTTGCTTCAAGCACATGAACAGTGTTGGTCCAGATGCCTCCCTCTCCGAATCTATCGGCCAGGGTCTTATACATCATGTAGCAGTAGCCACTATCGGCCCAACCCTCTCCATAGCTGTTACAAAATTTCATGGCCCCGATCTCCCAGTCGCTGACATCAAGGACACCATCATTGTTGAGGTCTATATCGTTGGTAAATTTCCCATCCTCATTATAATCGTAACGGATGGAGTCATTATAACCTATAATGGTCATCCCGTGCAGTGCTTCGGGACACCAGCCGAGGATCACATGCTTTCCTGTCTGTGGGGATTCCGGAGGAAGGATGGCCATATCATAGGGGCTGCAGGCAATAAAACTGGCCAGCCCGCCCGCAGGGGAACCGTCCATGTGGTCGTTGAGCCAGTGCTTCAGGGTGATGATACCTTCTTCATCGCCTACATAAATCTTCTTTATACCAGAGATGCGGTTGTTCATGGCATTGTACCATTCATCATAACCCGACATCCATCGTTGGCCACCGCCCTCATAAAAACCACCATAGTCGGTAACACTCGGTGTTCCATGATACTTCAAAACATCCATGGTAAAGAGATAATTCACTCCCCACCAGCCATTGCCGCCATTAAAAAAATTCCAGGCAAAATGGGTGGTGTATTGATGGTCAGGGTCATCACCCGGCTGGTCCCTCAGACGATTGATCTCATAAGTGAAATTATATGCAATGCTGGTGGATTGCATGCAGTTCGGATAGCTTTCCTGGGTGAAGATGGGCCTCCGGAACCATTTATATAATGAATTGTCTATACTGTCGGGGAGTGATCTCGACTTATAGTCTGTCGGAAGTATGAGTTCTTCGATGGTATTCAAAATCGCTGCATCGGCATCCGTCAGTGGAGCAGTATTCCATTGCCCTGCCGGGATAGCTGTACGCTCATGCTGCTGCGAAAATGCTATGATAGTGATCAGAAAAAAGAGCAGGGTCAGGGTCCGCTTCATAAAAATGAGGTTTTTGCGCAAGTTATTGAGTTATCCGCTGATTGTCAAGATAAATAAAGTTAGTGGTACGAATCGGTCAGTTTGCGGTTAGTTTAGTATAAGAGTGCCTCAAAAGTACTCATTTCATGAAAATCCATTCTGTCTTTAAAAAGGCAGATTGAACTTTTTCCGATTCCTTTTGTAAGGTTTTCTATATACTCCCGACTGACAAATAAATAACTATTGAAAAAACTACGGATTATTCTTTTGATCGCTGTAATGTTTAGCGGACACAGCATATTTTCGCAGGGATGCAATGATGCCGGTTTATGCAGCATGGGCGACCTCGACGGACAGGGTCTCACTATGGGTAATAAGTACAACACCCAGATTTCCTATTTCTTTGGTCTGGGAGAAAGGCAAACACTGGTCAATACCGTCCAGTTCGAGCAGCGCTTCAGGCTGTTTGACGACAGGGGACAGATCTTCATACAGTTGCCCTTCCATTATATTTCCGGAAACCTCGGGCAAACCTACGGGGTGGGTGATATCAGTGTAGGGTTTAACTACACCTATCTCAGAAAGAAAGACTTGAGCGCGTCATTTTTGATTGCCGCCAAGCTTCCGCCCAATACTTCCAATAAAACCATCGATGATAAAGGTGCCCCCATGGTATACCAAACCAGCCTGGGAACCTATAGCCTTGCATTAGGTGCCAACTTCTTTTATAAAAAATGGCAGCTGGGCCTGGGATATTTGAAACCCTTTGGCAGCAACAGCAACTATTTCTACTATGCCGAATGGCCCGACAATGAAGATGCCCTGGAATACACGCAGATGCATGACCTGGCACGTGGCGATGACGGTATGATCAGGCTGAACAGGTTTTTTTACACTAAAAAAAGCCGCTATAATGTTGGCCTGCTGGCCCTGTATCGGATACAGAAAGATATTGTCACCCAGGGGGGAAACCGTGTTGCACTGGATAATTCCGATGGCCTGACATTGAACATAAACCTTGGATACCAGCGGGTGCTGAAAAATGAGGATGCCATCACTCTGTCCGTTGCCGCTCCTCTCATCACGCGTGAAGTACGCGTTGATGGTTTAACCAGGACATTTGTATTGATGTTCACCTATGCATTTGGCAAGAAAAGTGATGATGATGTATTTAAGCCAGCGAAGTTTTAAAATAGTATTAGGTACCAGGTACCAAGTATCAGGTACATGAAAACGATACGTTTAAGTTTTTTCATGTCCTTGTACCTTGTACATAATGCATTGTACTTAATACATTGTACCTGATCCCTTGTACATCTACAATAAAAATATCGACTCTGCCATTTCCACAATGAGTTTGTGGTCGAAGGCGAGTTCCGGCAGATCATTTAATTTGAACCATTCTGCTTCATCAGCATCATCGCCCGCTTTGGCTACCGCACCAATTGGAAGGTATCCTACATAAGCCACGGATACTGTATGCCCCCTGGGATCGCGTCCCGGGTCGCCAAAGGTATGCATCTGTGTGAGCAGTATGCCGCTCAAGCCTGTTTCTTCTTCCAGCTCCCTGGCGGCAGCAATTTCCAGAACTTCATCCTTATCAACAAAGCCTCCGGGCAAAGCCCATTTTCCTTTGAAGGGATCATTTCCACGCTTGATAAGAAGCACCTCATGATCTTTCTCTGACTGCCTGAAGATGATGATATCTACTGTTACTGTGGGACGGGGGAAAGGGTAAGTGTATGCCATAGATTTTTATTTAAAAATAAGAAAAAAAAGAACGCCCCTGAGGATTCAGGGGCGCTCATGCACCTAATGTTTAACTAACATAAAATTAACACTACAGCTTTTTAAAGCTGAATTTGGCAAAGTACTGTTTACCTATTGTTACGCTGCCATCTCTTAAACGTATCTTCTCGATGCTTGAAACCACATGGTCGACGAAGGACTCATTGCTTGATTGGGTGCTTTCAACTTGAATGAATCCGTCATCATCGTATGAAAAACCAACGAGCACGCATTCTTCCGCTGCAGCATTCTCTACTTCTTGGGGATAGACCATCACATCTCCGAACTGCTGGAGGATATCTTGTGGTAAGCCGGCCGCATCCTGTGATTCGTTGAGGTTGATCACGATGAGGTTGCTGGTTGATGGAATCGTCAACTCTGTTGGCATGGTTTCAGTTTTCCCTTTCGGGTGAGTTCCTTTTGATCCGTCTCCATCTGCATAGGCAGAAAGGGAGATCATGAACATTAAAGTGAATAAGCTTATTACTGTTGTTTTCATTTTACACATTTTTGGGTTACACATTCCGGTTTGGTTATATAGCATCTAATTCTGTGCCATAATTATAATTGTCTTTATTTCAGCGTATTACAAAGGGTGTTAATTTTACTTTAACCTAAACATGTGTACAGATTCCGTTCACTTCTGTTCATTAGCGTACAGCCATTCAAAGAACATTAATTTTGTGTTACATCAATAAGACGCCGTAACAACTGGATGTGTTACATCTTAGAGAGGTATTGTGAGGAATAGTTTAATTTCACCAGTTGAATCGGTTGAACCGTTTCGTGGGGAATTTTTGAAATTTGAATTACTACTGTCCGGGGAAAATGAACTACAACTCCTGGGGTGAGAATAGCTTATATTTGAAGGAGATCTCCTCATAAAGAATTTTCCCAAGCCCTCCTTTACTCAAATGTCGAAAAAGTGAACACCACTGGGCATTTCACCAATTCAATCAAAATTTAAAAATATCACACATACCACACCCGATTTAACTGATTTAACGGATTCAACAAATTTACCAGTTTAACACCCTGAAAGGACTATCACAAACTCTCCCTTAAGAGGATTGGTTTCGAAATGAGCGATGATCTCGGGGAGGCTTCCTCTAACGGTTTCTTCATATATCTTGCTGATCTCCCGTGAAACGGATGCCTGTCTCTCCTCGCCAAATACTTCAACAAATTGTTTAAGGGTTTTAAGGATGCGATGGGGGGATTCGTAGAATACCATGGTGCGTTTCTCATCCAGCAGATTCTGAAGGCGGGTCTGCCTGCCTTTTTTATGTGGAAGAAAACCTTCAAATACAAAGCGATCGCAGGGTAGTCCTGAGCCCACCAGAGCAGGGACAAATGCCGTAGGACCGGGCAGGCAACTAAGTTCAATGCTTTCTTTGATACATTCCCTGATGATAAGAAAGGCCGGATCGGAGATCCCGGGCGTGCCGGCATCACTTACCAGGGCTGCAGTCTCACCTGCCTTTAAGCGGTCGATGACTTTCTGTAGTACCTTATGCTCGTTATGCTGATGATAGGCCATCATCGGCTTTGAAATACCAAGATGTTTCATCAGATTGCCTGATGTGCGGGTATCTTCAGCCAGGATGAAGTCCACCTCACCCAAAATATCGATGGCGCGCTTCGTAATATCGGCCAGGTTTCCTATGGGTGTTGGTACTATATACAGCATAATTTAAGCATTGTATTTCGACTTCACGATCTTTTTCAGCCTGTGATAGGCCTCTGAATTATCTGCCCAACCATATTCATTCCTGTAGCCCTCAATGGCATGATCGGCGGCTTGTATTTCGCCAACTGTATTCAGCTTATCAATCGCATCATTGTATACAGAAGGATCCCCTTTAAACAGCTCATTGATAAAAAGAAACTTATCATTGATCCCGATAGCCATCTTTAGATCCTCTACAGCATGGGGATGTACCGTTGCAGCAATGGTGTTATCCCCTTTTGCCTGGAAAGAATCGGCAATGGTGGTCGGGCCGGAAAAGAGATCAGCAGTCGTTTTGTGTTCAGTCTCATTCTCAAGCAAGTCCGAACTCCTGACTTCGCTCTCGGAGTTTACTTCCGGGATGGGGGACGGGGGGGGTTCTGGTTGCTGGTTCCTGGCTACTGGTGGCTGGTGGCTGGCTACTGGTGGCTGGTCGCTGGTTACTGGCTCCTCGTAGCTGGTTACTGGTGGCTGGTCGTTGGGTTCCGGTATGTCCGAACTCCGCACTTCGCTCTCCAAACTTACTTTAGGCGCTTCAGGAGCCGGTATCTCCGGCTCGGGCTCTACCTTCACCATTGGCACCTTCTCAACCTCATTTACAATAACTACTTTCTCCTTGATTTTGGGCTCACCGGTTTCAAGAGCATGCACAAGATTATATATCTCCTTGATCTTTTCACCCATTACCTCTACATCGATCTCATGAAGCTGTTCCGGCTTTTTTTCCAGTCTTTTAATATGGTAATCGAGGATAGTAGCGTGCTTTGCGATCTCTTTCAAAAGTGCCTTATTGTCCATTTATGCAAGGTATTATTATGTTATGAATTGATTTTATATAAGGATGGCAAATCCAAACATTTTGTCCCTGAATAATTTACATCTAATCATCCACAACAAAGCAGGAATTTGTACCTTTGTATTATCAACGAATAAAGATATAAAAGATTGAGTTGGGGCAACACCAATGTTTTTAGAAAAGTCAAATAATGGAGAAAGAAGCGGCTGGATCGAGGTAATCTGCGGTTCTATGTTTTCCGGCAAGACCGAGGAACTGATCCGTAGGCTTAAGCGGGCCAGGATCGCAAAGCAGAAGGTGGAGATCTTCAAACCCTCTGTAGATACTAGGTATGATGAGGAAGACGTGGTTTCACATGATGCCAATTCCATCCGTTCCACGCCTGTACAATCTTCCAACCAGATACTGCTGATGGCCAACGATTTTGATGTAGTTGGCATTGATGAAGCCCAATTTTTTGATGAAGAACTTTCTTCCGTTTGCAATACACTTGCCAATAATGGAGTGCGTGTGATCGTGGCCGGCCTCGATATGGATTATCTCGGAAAACCATTCGGGCCCATCCCTGCCCTTCTTGCAACGGCAGAATATGTGACCAAGGTCCATGCTATTTGTCCTTATTGCGGCGACCTGGCCCAATACACCCACCGAACTGTTGACCAGGACGGACAGGTGATGCTTGGCGAAGCAGAAGCCTATGAGCCACTTTGCCGCAAGCATTATATGGAGATGAAGGGAAAGAAGGATTCTTAATGCTTCATTGTTTCACTGTTTCATTGTTTCACTGTTTCATTGTTTCACTGTTTCATTGTTTCATTGTTTCATTGTTTTATGGTTTTATGGTTGTTGGAGTGCGGGGTATGA
>JAOZTN010000033.1:0-29066 GCA_029942245.1 Bacteroidales bacterium
TGTTGAACGATTGGAAAGATCTCCAGGTCCATGACAAAAAGAAAAAGTCGAAATAGGCAGCTGCTCTTATTCTGCTTCAACTACTGTTTCCTGCAACATCCTTTTCGTGATGCTTTTACCAAGCTTTTTGATGGCTTTTTCAGGCTCCAGGGGATTCAGGCTCTTACTCTGTCCGCCCCAGGCCGCCATATCACCTTTATTCTGATATAAATAGGCATCGATACGGAAAGTCCTGCCCGGCCGGCGATAATAGTTCGGATCAGAGAGGATTGGAAGATCGTGGTAATAATAGAAGGAATAGTATTCGTAGTAGTTGTAGGCATATGGCGGTATCAATTCTTGGGGTAAGATGTGCATATCAGTGCTACGCTCTTCTATCATCTTAACAATGAGCATGCCTTCAATCCCTGCACTATCGAGTTTACGTTCTATGGTACTATACAGGTACATGGAATCATACACCAGGACAGATGAAGCTGCCACAGCCCCTATTCCCTTACTCTCCAGCGCATCTATCATAATGTCTTCAAGTTGAGCACGGATCTCTCCATCATAGAACTGGCTCACGACCAAAATATTTTTCATTGGTTCCGCAAGGAAACGTGCATCTTTCCAATGCGTTTTTACCTGTGCAAAACTGAATAATGGTAATAATAAGAGGATAAGGAATATTTTTTTCATGCTAAAATTATGTTGGTTAAATCGGTTGAATAATAAATCTGTTTTCGCGCACCCCGTACCGCGTACCGCATACCGCATACCGCATACCGCGCACCGCGAACCGCATACCTATCTAAAATAATAATTATAAATGGTATTCCCGGAACCAACGATCATGTTCAACTGCCCATCCCTTTTCAGGCTGCCAATCAGTATCTGGGTTTTCCCGATATGGTCCGGGGTACTCAATAAGTTTCCATTACGATCGAAGAGGTAGATCTTCCCACTCTCCTCCGACACCACGCCAATGATCTTTTCCCGCGATGACACCGGAATGATAACCGGCCTCGACTGGATCTCATTCTCGAATTCCCATGTGAATATGACATTCTTAAATCTGTCAAATACGGTCAGTACATTCCCATCGAGAAAAATAAAATCCTTACCTCCCTTATTGTTGAAGTCTTCATACAGGAAATGGTGCTCCTCGCTGAAATCACCAAAGTCGGTCGACTCAAGCCTTCCATTTGTTTTGATGTACACCAGTTTTCCGTCATTGTTTGTAGTTAGGATGGTGCCCTTGCTGTTGGTCTCGTTCACATAAAAGTCTGATTGCAATCCATTGACCAGGTCTGACTTCAGGTTGATCCTGTTCCTTCCCCTGCGGTCGGTGATCCGCACATTTCCTTCATCATCGGTAATGATGAGATAATCCTTACCTCCTTCCCTGAGATGTTGCACCTCAGAACTGACCAGGGCTTTCGACAGTGGATTTTTCCACCCATCCACTTTTTTCCCTTTGATATCGAAATTATATACCCTGTTATCATCCAGTGCTATTAAAATGCGATATTCCCGGTCTCGGTCGTAATCAAATACCGCCAGCTTGTTCGTTGCCTTGCTTTTCAACTCCACCGGGTATCCTTCCACATCTCTTCCCAGAAGGTCGATAAGATAGATCCTGCTCGCTGTATTAAACAGGTACTGTATCTTTCCATTCTTGTAATAATCTACTGTATGCACATCGCTGAGCACCTTTTCACCAATATTCAGCTTCCAGTCTATGTCCCCATCATGATCGATAAGATACATACTGTTCAGGGTATCCAGGACCACGATCTTCAGGTTATTGGTACGGTGGTCTTTCACAAAATATGGTTGTCCGTATACTGGTGCATCCAGGTAAGCTTTCCATATCGACAGATCTTCTTTCACGAATGCAGGATTGTGTCTGACATATACACTCGTAAAATACATATTGTTGAGGGCCTTGAACTGAACGGCAAGGGCCTCGAAATTCTTCACTACTGAAGGGTTTCTGTCGATGAAACCGGCCAGGGGAATAGCGAGGTTCTCACTCAGAAGCCGGGTAGAGTTTCTGATATTGAAATAGCAGAAAATATTTGAACGATCCGACACATTATCGGTAAAGCCTTTGAAGTTCTCGTTCTGTTCCAGGGTTTTTCCCGACAGGAAGATATTTATAAAGTTTTCAAGGCTTTTTGCGGAGTTGGCAAAGACGATATAATCCTCGATCCGTGTATAATAGTTTTTGGTGAGACCGTCGAACAGCATGCCATACATTACCGGGATGAGTTCGGGTATGCTGATCCTCCGTATGGTATAGTCGCGGTAGTGGCTGGTATACTGACTCGAAGCAAGTGAATTCAGCTGTCTCCCGGCCTTTTCAACATCCTGTGCATGGATGGCCATAAAAGTATTTGCCGCCAGGTCATCCATATGCGGATTGATCATGGCGAGGGCCAGTTCATTTCCGATCCATGATGTCATATACTCTTCAACATTTGGCCCATAGCGAGCCTTCATCGATGCGAGTTTCTCCTCCCTTTCCGGGTATACCCCTTCATTCTGAAGATATTGCTTATTCTCTTCATGCAGCTTAGCAAAATCGCTGAATCCAAAGCTCACCAGCATGGAAGTATTATATGGCAGTACCCGTGTGATCTCTATCTTCTGGGGCTCCTGCCTTTGAAACAGGCTCAGGAATTGATTAAGGGTATCGGAAGCCTCAGAGTATCCGTTCATCAGCAGCTCATCATTCTTAATGAGCAGGTCGATCTCAGACCAGGTACCAAAATCGGGAAGTATCTGGCGCCCCTGATAATATGATGAAGCGAAGATGCCCCTGGCCAGCGTCGGCAGCTGTCCGAAGTTCACATAGATGTTGGCATCTACATTCATGCCTGCTGTCTTTGCCACTTTTTCAAACATTCCTGCGAAGGGCAGCGGCTCTTTGTCTTTTAATCGTTGCAGGCAGGCATCTACAATGGCGGTATTGCTACCGATGATACACAATCCTCTTTTGATAGAATAATGAAATGATTGCCTATCCGAATTCAATGCATCAAGAAGGCTGTTCAGGTCATTTTCTGAAGCCCCGTAAGGCCATTCAAAAAGCAAGCAAGACTGTACGCCTGAACTGTCTTCCGCCAGGGCAATGTATATGTTGCCCTCCTCCAGGAACTCAGTGTATCCCATTCCGGCAAGCAAGGAATCTGCCTTTATTAAGCCATTGAAAAACCATGCTACGTCCTCGGTAGCTGCAAGTTCGTTCCAGATATCATTTCCTGAACTCAGCTCCCTGATCAGCTCCCCCGGCTTGTTCACCTTGATAAACGCCCCGGCATTGGTAGGGATGGCGTCTTCCGGGCTGTCGGCAGCACGGCCATACTTGCTATACAGATAGTATGCACCTATACCGATCAGCACGATGAGTACGATCAGGGCAACATAAGTAAAGAACCTGGATTGTCTGGCCATGGATGATTGCTTCTTATCTCAAAAGTATAACAAAAAAATGGCGGAATTATTGGGTTTAACCGAATTAAACTAACAGCAATTTGTTAATTAAAGACCCAGCTTCAATTGTTCGTTCATATTAAAGCTTTTGCGGTGATACGAAGTGATGCCATGAAGATTTATTGCATCCTTATGGTCGCGGGTTGGGTATCCCTTGTTTGAGGCCCAGTTATACTGAGGGTATTCAAGACCGATCTCAAGCATATATTCATCGCGATGTGTCTTTGCCAATACTGAGGCTGCCGCGATGGCGTAGTACTTTCCATCCCCCTTTACAACACATTCGTGTGGAATAGTTGTATAATCCTTAAAGCGGTTTCCATCCACCAGCAGGTATTGAGGCTTTTGTTGCAGTTTATCCAGGGCCCTGTGCATAGCCAGTATTGAAGCATTTAAAATGTTGATCTCATCGATCTCATTATTGTCGACCATGGCCACGGCCCATGCAAGCGCTTTCTCTTCTATCTCTATCCGCAAGGCATCCCGCTGTTTTTCATTAAGCTGTTTTGAATCATTCAGTACCTTGCTTTTATAATTTTTTGGCAGAATGACTGCTGCAGCACAAACAGGCCCGGCAAAACAACCTCTCCCGGCCTCATCCAGGCCAGCCACAAGCAAGTCTTTCTGATGGTAGTGCTTTAGCATTCGGCAATAAGTAGGTTGTGGACAATTGTAACTATTAGCCAGATCACGAAGAATAATTCAAGGATCCATGAAAGCTTCTTCCGATTGGCCACGTAGGTGGCAATGAAAATGCTGATTGGAATGGCAGGCATCAGGCTGGCCATGCGCAAATCATCAAGCATATAAACGACTGATCCAATTGAAAATAGCAGAAAATATATCATCAGCAATATCATTTTTCTGAAACTGATATTCCGTTCATTCATCCCGGCAAGCACCAGGAAAAAGGCCTCCAAAAATATTATTGCCTGAAAAACCCACAACACATACTGCATATATGGAAGCTGATAGCTGAAATGTGGTATACTGCTGAACCAGTTCACATAAAGGCAAAACAGCCCATCTATCTGGCCTAACAGAAAATAATACAGGAAGAGATAAAGATATACTGTAAAGATTCCGGCGATGCCCACAAAAAATATCCGAATGCTGAATGTCCCGAACACAAAAAATGAGCCGAAAAGGATCAGGGCAAAGAAAATAGCAGGGAAATGAAACAGTGATGCCAGTGCCAACAATAATGCGGCGCTGAATACATCGCGAGTAGGATCAGCAGTACCATAAGTCTTCAGTATCTTGTCCAGTGCCGGAATCACAAAAAAGGCTGCACAAATGACAGGGTTCAAACCCAGGGCCGGCAGCGACTGGCTCATGATCAACAGATATACGAAGGCAGTGATTAAGGAATTTTTGGGAACGATCTCATGCTTAATCAGGATATAATTCAGGTAGAATGCCTCCAGCATAAGCAAGAGTAGCCCGATGAAGGGCATGATGAAGCCTTCCGTAGGGAGGATTGAATAAAAGAGCTGAAACAACGGGGACTCATCTCCTGTTGATAGAGGGGGGCAATCCGTGATGAAAGCGCGGATCCACATAGCAGCAGTTAACACGATCAAGAGAACGTATTGCAGGTAAAAACTGCTTCTAAACTTGCTGATCAGCACCGTTGATATATGTTAAATAATGGAATCCGATTAATCCATCAGGTCCTTGCCCAGGTCCCTGCGATAATATTTGCCTTCAAATTCGATGGCAGAGGCATTCACATATGATTGCCTCAGGGCCTCTTCCATGGTATTTCCAAAAGAAGTGACTGCGATCACTCTGCCACCACTGGTGACTACTGTGTTGTCATCAGTCTGTGTACCGGCATGAAAGACCAGGCTTCCTTCAATATTTTCCAATCCATGCACCGTCTTTCCCTTCTCGTAAGCTTCCGGATACCCACCCGACACCAGCATGATAGCTGTGGTAAAACGGGGATCGGTCTCTATACTTTCTTCCGCCAGTGTACCTTTTCCTACAGCTATGAAGAGTTTAAGCAGGTCCGTCTTGATCCTGGGGATCACTGATTCGGCTTCCGGGTCACCCATCCTCACATTATATTCGATCACGTAGGGTTCACCTTCTACATTGATAAGACCAAAGAAGATAAAGCCTTTATATTCGAGGCCATCGTTGATCAGGCCACGCACTGTTGGTGCAATAATGCTGTGCTCTACCTTCATCATAAACTCGGCATCAGCAAATGGCACGGGTGAGACGGAGCCCATACCACCGGTATTCAATCCGGTATCCCCTTCACCAATCCGCTTATAGTCTTTTGCCGACGGCAGGATCTTATATGATTTTCCGTCGGTGAGTACGAAACAAGAAATCTCTATTCCTGTAAGAAATTCTTCTATGACCACCTTACTGCTTGCTTTGCCAAATTTAGCATCCTTGAGCATAGCCTTCAGCTCCGCTTTTGCGTCATCAATATCGTCCATGATCAGGACACCCTTCCCTGCCGCCAGGCCATCAGCCTTAAGCACATAGGGTGGTTTCATACTCTCCAGGAATGTATATGCATCTTCCAGTTCCTCTGCATTGAAAGTACTGTAAGCAGCGGTCGGGATGCTATGTTTCATCATAAATTCCTTTGCAAAATCCTTGCTCCCTTCCAGCATAGCAGCATCTTTCAGTGGCCCTATCACCATCACCTCTGAGAGTTCATCATCGGCCTTAAAGTAATCGTGAATGCCATCTACCAATGGTGCTTCGGGGCCCACTACCACCATTTCTATGCCCTTCTGCAGGACAAAGGCTTTTAGCTCCTCATAATTATTGCTATCGACCGATACATTCTCACCATGTTGCAAGGTCCCTGCATTTCCCGGGGCAATATATAGTTTCGTCAAGAGTGGGCTTTGGATAATTTTCCAGGCCAGGGCATGTTCACGCCCTCCGGAACCGAGGATAAGAACGTTCATACTTTTAGGTTTATACTTTACAATGTAGGTTTAACAATTTATTTTGATTGGTTAAGCACTTTCTCGATAACGGCCCAGAGCTGTTCGGCTGAATTTTGCCAGGTAAACATGCGGCTTCTTTCCCTCCCTTTTGATATCAGCCTTGTTCTTAATTCCGGATCCAGAGCGATCTTTTCCAGGCCTTCGGCAATTGATTTCACTGAGAAAGGATCGACCAGCAAAGCTGCATCGCCGGCCACCTCCGGCATGGAAGTCACATTGGAGGTTACAACAGGCGTATCACAGCGGAATGCTTCTATGATAGGCAGTCCAAAGCCTTCGAAATAACTCACATAAGCCATGGCCAGTGCCGAGCCTACGGCCCTGTGCAGTTCCTCTGCGGTCATCCTGCCACTGAAATACACTTCGTCCTTATGTTTCATTTCCTCAAAAGCTTCCTGTATCTCACGGGTCCAGTATTTCTTATTTCCAACCACCACCAGCTTGATATCAGTCCTTTGTTGCTCCTTGAAATAATCAAAGGCCTGAAACAGGCGGACCAGGTTCTTTCTCGGGTGCAATGCCCCGACGAAGATGAAAAAGGGACATCCCTTGCTATGCTTATCTCTGTATGTTTTTTGTTCTGCCTCAGAAACAGGCTTAAAATCCTCATTTACACCATTATATACCACGCTCACCTTTCCCGGGGGCACATCGTACAGCTTGACCATATCTTTTTTTGAAAATTCTGAAACCGTTACTATCTGTTCAGCCTTTTTTGCATATCTCGGAAAGAAGTAGCGATAATATTTTCGTTCCAGTACCGGGAGATCTTTCGGATAGTGCTCAAAGTTCAGGTCATGAAAAATAGGTATGGACGGCACCTTAGTCCTCAGGGAGAGATAAGCATCCGGGGATAGAAATACATCCGCCTTGATCTTTTTCAGTATGCGTGGGATGGACCACTCAAACCAGATATAATACAGGAATGGGTGCCGGGCCTGGGGACCAACTTTGACCGGAATCACGTTATCGGAGAAGATAAAGCGTTCATCCCATTTACGGTCGAAGATAAAATAAAATTCATGCTCGGGGTGAGCAATTGTGATCCTTCTCAGGGTCTCATAGGCCACCCATCCAATCCCTTCCAGTTTATCGGGAAGTAACAATCTTGTATTAACAGCTATCTTCAATCAGGTAGAATTCCAGGATTCGGTTAAGTATTTATCATAAATACGCGAATATGCCGTTTTTATGATAATTTTGTACAAATTTATGGTTTTTTCGCGAAGGCGGAAGGCGATAAATGACCGGCATATAAAGCCCTTGAAATGAAATAGATGCAGCGGAAATTTATCACAAACCTTATTCTTTTACTATCCCTGAACCTGCTTATCAAGCCGTTCTGGATACTGGGCATCGACCGCTCCGTACAAAATCTGGTGGGGCTGGAGGAATACGGTTTTTACTTTGTGGTATTTAACTTCTCTTTTCTATTCAACATAATGCTCGACCTGGGCATTACTAATTTTAACAACAGGAATATAGCCCAACATAAGCAGCTGCTAAACAAACATTTTTCAGGGATCATCACGGTACGCTTTTTCCTTGCTTTTTTATATGTAGGTGTCACTTTTGTAGCAGCACTTATCAATGGATTCAAAGGAGAGCAATTATACCTGCTCGGATGGATCGCATTCAATCAGTTCCTGTTATCCACAATACTGTACCTGCGTTCTAACCTGAGTGGATTGCTCATGCTCCGCACCGACAGTCTGATTTCGGTGCTGGACAGGCTGCTGATGATCATTTTCTGTGCGGTCCTGCTCTGGGGCAATGTCACTGACCAGGCTTTCCGCATCGAGTGGTTTGTATATGCCCAGACGGCAGCCTATGTGATCACGGCGATGATCGCCTTGAGTGTGGTTATCGTGAAGGCAAAATTCAAACGGGTGTACTGGAACTGGCCTTTCTTCGTGATGATTGTAAAGCAGAGCCTGCCCTTTGCCACCCTGGTGCTGATGATGTCATTTTACAATCGCATCGACCCGGTTTTGATACAAAGGATACTGCCGGATCCTGTTGGAGATATACAGGCGGGTGTCTATGCTGAGGCTTTCCGGCTTTTCGACGCATCGAACCAGATAGCCTATCTCTTTGCAGTCCTTTTGCTGCCGATCTTTTCCCACCTGATCAAAAACAAGAAGCCCATCGTACATATTGTCAAGCTGGCTTTTTCGCTCTTGTTTACCGTTTCTGTGACCGCCGCTATAACAAGCTATTTTTATTCCTATGAGATCATGTCTTTGCTTTATCCTGAAAGGGATGTGAGTGAATCAAGCACTATCTTCAGTATCATTATGTTTGGGTTCATTGCCATTTCGGGTATTTATGTGTTCGGAACCCTGCTCACGGCCAACGGCAGCCTGAAGCAGCTGAATATCATTGCCGCCTTTGCCATTAGCCTGAATCTCCTGATCAACATCATCCTCATTCCTCAGATACAGGCCATCGGCTCCGCTTATGCAAGTCTGTCTGCCCAATGGGTTTCTGTGATCTTTCAGCTTATCATCGTCCAGCGCATATTCAGGTTCAGGATCAATATCCCCTACCTGGCTTCACTGCTGATCTTTGCCGGACTCGTAGTCGTGGGGGCATGGTTCAGCAGGGATTTGCCCTTCGACTGGAAGATAAACCTGCTTTGCATGCTTGGGTATGCTTTTGTGCTGGCTGCCATGCTTCGCTTGTTCAGCATTAAAAGTTTCATCAGCATTATTCGCGAAAGAGAGAGCGATCTAACTGATTAACAGGGCATTCCTTTTCAATTCTGAAAACACTTTCTAAAAACACAATAAATAGAGCTGTCACCGGGTTTATTGAATTGGTGCATTGGAATAAATTCCCTAATTTTGACCCCTTTATATAAATTTAGTTCTAAACAAGATGGTAAGTAAGTTTGCAGAAAACGGCGACTTTGACTCTTCCGGCTTCATCTACTTCCTGTATTTCTGGAGGAAACCATTGCTCATCATCACTCTCTTAGCTCTGCTCGCTTCCATTTTTTTCTCATCACCACTATTTATTACGCCCAAATATAAATCTACGGTCATCCTGTATCCCGTTGCTACGAATTCAATTTCGAAGGCTTTAATGAGCCAGCAATCGGGTATTAAAGAGGATGTGATGGGCTTTGGTGAAGAGGAACAGACGGAGCAGATGCTGCAAATCCTGAGTTCTAACAAGATCATGGATAGGATAGTGAGCAAGTTCAACCTGGCTGAACATTACGGGATCGACCAGGAGTCAAAGTACAAGAATACCCGTCTGGCGAGGGAATACGACAGAAATGTTTCCTTCCGGCAGACTGAGTATATGGCGGTGAAGATCAGTGTGCTTGATACAGACCCCCAGATGGCTGCCGATATAGCCAATTCCATTGCTGAACTCCTTGATTCAGCGAAAACACAGATGCAAAAGAAAAGGGCTACGCAGGCCTTCCTTATTGTGGAGCAAGAATACCTCAGCCTGCAAAAAGAAATGTCAGGCATCATTGATTCGCTTAAGGTGATCGGCAAACTGGGAGTAAATGATTATGAATCCCAATCGGAGGTGATCAACCAACAGCTGGCTATAGCCCTGCGCAATGGCGATATGGTTGCAGTCAGGGCGCTGGAAGAAAGGCTCGATGTGCTCGCCGAATATGGCGGCGCCTTCCTTTCCTTAAAGAATACCCTGGAGTTTAAGTCGGAACAGCTGACCCTGCTTAAGACTAAATACCAGGAAGCCAAGGTTGATGCTAATTCAGAGTTGCCTCAGAAGTTTGTGGTGAACTCCGCTTTCAAGGCTGAGCAGAAATCATATCCCATCCGCTGGATCATCGTAGTGATCACAACCCTCTCATCACTGCTGCTTGCAGTGCTGATACTTATCGTCATAGAGAACTTTGCCAGAATCAAAAAAAAAAGCCTGAATATAAAGATGTTTTCGATGGAAAACATGGCCGTATTCAATCAGGAGAATAAGTATAAAAAAAGCAAGGAAGAAAAAGAAGAGGAAGCAATAGTTAATGAGGAAAGAGTGCCGGCACCGGTAAAACATGAACCGGAAGAGAAACCAAAAGACCCGGAACCGGCACCAGAAGTAAAAGAAGCTGCTTCCGAAACAACGAACACAAAATCAGAACCAATACACAGAAAAGAATCATCAAAAGTAGAATCCTATAATACAGCTGAGATGAAAATGATATTCGATAATTCCGGCCTCCTTGGAACCTTAGTAAAATGGTGGAAGCACATCATTGTGATCGCCATCATAGCACTGGTGCTCGGAGTCCTTTTTTCCAGCCCCTTATTTATCACGCCAAAGTATAAATCCTTTGCGATTGTTTACCCCCATAACATCGCACCCTATTCGGATGAAAGTGAAACTGAACAAATGCTTCAGATACTGCAGTCGAAAGATATTAAGGATAGCGTGATCGAAAAGTTCAATCTGGCAAAGCATTATAAGGTTGATCCAAGTTTCAAGTACTACTATTCAACCATTTACTATGAGTTTGACCAGAGTGTCAGTATCTCTAAGACCCCTTATGAGTCGGTTGAGATCACTGTTCTGGACAAGGATGCGGTCCTTGCAAACGATATGGTTAATTCCATCATCGAATTCTATAATAAGAAAGTAAGGAAGACCCATAACGACAAGTACCTGGAAGTTATCAGGATGTATGAACCAATCATTGAGAAGAAGCAGGCTTATATTGATTCCCTCAAGCATCGTTTATTTATTCTGAGTACTGAATACGGACTGCTGGAATACGATGCACAGGCTGAAGAGATCACCAGAGGTTATCTGCGTACCGTAACCGGGGCATCCTCAAGTTCGATCAACCGGAAGGAAGTCATGATACTCAAGAAAAACATCGAAGAGCATGGCGGTGAACTGATTGAGATCGTTGAAGCCCTCAGGAATGAGGCCATCAATTTCTCCCTCTTGAGGGTTGATTATGAAACAGCCGTACGTTTTTATACAGACGAACTTACCTATGCCAACGTGGTAACACCTCCATATCCATCTGATAAGAAGGCATACCCCGTCCGCTGGCTGATCGTAGCATTTACCATGATCGCCACCATCTTCTTTGCTATCATCATTATCCTGATCATCGAAAGGTTCAGGTATAATTTCAGGACTAAGAAATAATTCAAATCAAAGGATTTGGTCCCACTGATCGAGAAATATAAGGTCCACATGGTTTATGCGATAAGCATTGCGTTTATTGCATTAAACTGCTATCTGGTTATACAGGATAAGTACTATCTCTTGCTAGCACCGATAGTTTTGATCTTCCTCTTCCTTTATATTTTCTCCCTCGACAAGCTGATCTTGCTGATCACTTTTCTTACGCCCATAGCCATCAACTATAAAGACCCCGATTTTGGGGTCGGGATATCACTACCGGCAGAACCGCTTATGCTCGGCGTACTGGTGGTTTTTATTCTCAAGATATTCTACGATGGCGGCTTTAACAGTAAGATCGTCAGGCACCCGCTTAGTATTGTTATTATTATCAACCTGATCTGGTTATTGATCACCACCATCACCAGTGAACTTCCGCTTGTATCGGCAAAATTCCTGATCGCCAGGCTATGGTTTATCGTTCCTTTCTATTTCATCGGGATACTTATATTCCGGGATGTTAAAAACATCAAGCGCTTTAACTGGCTTTATGTGCTCCCCCTGCTGGCAATCATCCTGTATACCCTGTTCAATCATGCAGGCTATGGCTTCGATAAGCCGCATAGTAATATGGTGATGAAGCCATTTTACAATGACCATACAGCCTATGGAGCTGTTATTGCCATGTTTGTCCCGTTTTTTATCGGTTTCTCACTGAGTAAGGATTACTCCAATTCACAGCGGCTTGGGGCCTTCATGGTGCTTTTCATGCTTATTGCCGGCCTCATCTTCTCATATAGCCGGGCAGCATGGATCAGTATGACCTTTGCACTGATGGTATACGGGGCCATTTACTTCAAGATCAAATTCAGGTGGGTAGTTATAGGGACGGCCTTTCTGGCAGCCTTGGTCTATATGTTTTCCTTTCAGTTTTTCGACAGGCTGGAAAGGAATAAACAAGACTCTTCTACCGACTTTGTGGAGCACATACAATCGATGTCAAACATTTCATCGGATGCCTCCAACCTCGAACGTATTAACCGTTGGAACTGCGCTATCAGGATGTTTGACGAGCGCCCTTATCTGGGTTGGGGACCCGGGACCTATCAGTTTGTCTACGCTCCATTCCAGCGTTCCAAGGAAAAGACTATTATCAGTACGAATGTGGGTGATATGGGGAATGCTCACAGCGAGTACCTGGGCCCGCTTGCAGAGTCGGGTATCCTGGGGATGCTCACCTTCCTTGCCATCGTTATTGCTGCCTCCATTACCGGTTTGAGGGTATATAAGCGGAGCGACAGCAAAGAGGTTAAGCTTATCAGCCTTGTGATCCTGCTTGGCCTGATGTCATATTTTGCCCACGGGCTTCTAAACAACTTCCTTGATACAGATAAGGCCTCAGTGCCATTCTGGGGTTTTCTCGGGATACTGGTTTCGCTGGATATTTATCATACCAGGAAGGCTGAAGAGGCAGATCAGGAGAAGAAAATAGAAAGCAATTAGGGACTCCGGCGGAACAAAGTTCGAACCAATTTCAAAAGTCGACAATATGACATCGTGCTATTAGCTGGCAGGTAGTATTAATATGCCAGGAGCTAAAGTGATGGGGGTCCTTCTCCCGCCAAAGGCGGGATCAGGATGACAATTTTTATCTATTGTCCTTATAGTTAATTCTGCCCAGCACACAGGCGAGCCCACGCTTCCATAACACAAGCTATAGCGTATGGGATATTTTTGTAATTTTATACAAACCAATAAGATCACGCGTTATAGCAGCGGCCGTTGCCGTAATTGCTAAGAAATAAAATATAGAGTATCCGTATGGTTCCGATAACTGCCTTCGTTTTAATAGTAATTGTTGGTTTCTTTTTGTTTCTACGAAAAGCCCATAATAAAGCTAGATGGATTACCCCTGGTGAACCTTTTCCATCACATTGGAGAATTATTTTAACAAGCCATGTCCCATTTTATAATTCATTATCTGAAGAAGAAAAAAACTGGTTTGAGTTCAAAGTTCAGGAATTTCTGTTGAATTGTAGAATTACTGGTATTGAAACAAGTGTTGATACGACAGATGAACTATTAGTTGCTTCGAGTGCAGTGATTCCAATTTTTGCGTTTAGAGATTGGAAATATTCAAATATCTACGAGGTCCTTTTATATCCATCAATGTTCAATGAAAAGTTTGAAACTAAGGGACCAGATCGGCATATTTCAGGCATGGTAGGCAGTGGTTATATGGAAGGAAAGATGATTTTATCTAAGCCAGCGTTGATACATGGATTCAAGAACGAATCAGACAAAAATAATACAGCTATTCATGAGTTTGTTCATTTGATAGATAAAACAGATGGATCAATAGATGGAGTACCTTCACTTTTATTAGAGAAACAATATACGATTCCATGGATAGATTTAATAAATAAGAAGATTGATGAAATATTTGAGAATAAGTCAGATATCAATCCATATGGAGGAACAAATCGAGGAGAATTCTTCTCTGTAGTAAGTGAATATTTTTTCGAGCGGCCAAAGCTATTAGAAAAAAAGCATCCTGAATTATATGCTTTGCTAGAGCAAATCTTTAATCAGGATATGGCTTCAAAGAGTCTAAAGAAAAAGAAAATGAGGATTGGCAGAAATAGTCCGTGTCCTTGTAACAGTGGTATTAAGTTTAAGAAATGTTGTGGACGGATACACTATAGTTAATATTATATTATCCGCTGATTCGGATCTCCCGATCTGTGCCCATAAACCGCTTGTCTCCTGACAAGCTACACATTTCATTATTTCAAAATTCGGCAAAACGACATCGTGCTATTAGCTGGCAGGTAGTATTAATATGTAATGAGCTAAAGTGAAGGCGATCCTTCCTCGCTCTGCTCCCGCCTGTGCTTAAGCTTCGGCGGCCGAAGCAGGATGACAATTTTTATCTACAGGCCTTGTAGTGACCCCGGAAAATCTTATAAATTCTTAACTTTTTCCCAGATCTCAGGTAATTTTTTAATGAGGACAAGTTCCTGCCAGGCTTTGCGTGCTTCTATGGCCGGACGGCCATAGTATGTTTTTCCTCCTTCGAGGGATTTGGTGGTACCGGCGGTGGCCAGCATAACAGTTCCTTCACCAATCACCAGATCTTTATCAACCACAACATAGGCCCAGAGGATCACATTGTCCTCGATCCTGGTAACACCTGCTATGGCAGCGAATGCCCCGATCAGGCAATATCTTCCGATCTGTGTATCATGGCCCACCTGTACGTGGTTGTCGAATTTAGTATAATCGCCTATCACGGTATCGCCGGTCACACCTTTATCGATGGTGGAATTGGCGCCAATCTCAACATGGTTTCCCAGTACCGCTCGCCCAACGGAGTTGAACTTCAGGGTTTCCCCTTGCCTTTTCTGGAAATAAAATCCGTCGGCACCTATCACTGAACCCGAATGGAGCACGACCTCGTCGCCCAGTATGCAATGGTCATACACAACAGCATTGGCATGGATGAGGCAATTCTTTCCGATCTTAACATTGTTGCCTATAAAGGCTCCGGGCTGTATCACCGTGCCCTCCCCGATCTCTGCACTGGGACTGATCATGCCCGACGCAGCTTCGAATGGCCTGAAATGCTTTCCTACCCTGTTGAAATCCATAAAAGGGTCATCAGAAACGATGAGGCCTTTGCCTTCAGGACATTCAGCATCCTTATTGATCAGGATAGTCGTTGCATTAGAATTCAAGGCCTTATCATAATACTTGGGATGATCGACAAATGTCAGGTCACCAGCTTCAACCATATGAATTTCGTTCATGCCTTCTACGACATGCTCCGGATCACCAATATATTTGGCATCGAGAAAGCCTGCAAGTTCTTTCAGGCTGATTGGATGTGAAAATTTCATGCTTTAACTCTTTCAGAATAACTCCCTGATCGGGTATCCACCTTGATCAGGTCACCTGTATTGATGAACAATGGCACCTTAACATTGGCTCCGGTCTCCACGGTCGCATCTTTCATTACATTAGTGGCTGTATTGCCCCTTTCACCAGGCTCGGTATAAGTGATTTCGAGTATAACATAGGCCGGGAGCTCGCAGGCAAGGTATGATTCAGACTCAGTATGGTATGTGATCTCCACTTCCTGGCTTTCTTTCAGAAAATCCGGTGCTGAGATCAGCTCCTTACCAAGTGGGATCTGATCAAAGGTTTCCTGGTTCATGAAGTGATATGATTCACCGTCGTTATATAGATACTGATATGAACGTCTTTCTACACGCTGGACATTGATCTTAACCCCTGCGGTAAACGTATTGGGAATTACCCTCCCTGTCTTAACATTTTTCAGCTTTGTTCTTACAAAAGCTGGTCCTTTACCGGGTTTAACATGCTGAAATTCCACGATGGTGAACAAATCCCCGTTAAACTCTATTACCAATCCGTTTCTAAAATCTGATGTGCTAGCCATATGATATTTATTATTTTTTTAGTCCTGCTTTGGATATTTGCTGTACCCTTTCATGATTCCCCTTGTCGACCTTTGAATGAAGGCAAGGATCTCATCACGTTCCGGTGTAGCCGGCATGTCGGCTTCAATTATGTTTACTGCCTGGCTGACGTTTTGACCACGCAGGTATATCATCCTGTATATCTCCTGTATGTCATTGATCTGCTCAGCTGTAAATCCTCGTCTTCTCAAGCCGATGGAGTTCACACCCACGTATGAAAGTGGCTCCCTGGCCCCTTTTGTATAAGGAGGAACATCCTTACGCACCAGTGCCCCGCCTGAGATCATGGAGTGTTTTCCAATCTGTACAAACTGGTGTACGGCAGCGAGGCCGCCAACGATAGCAAAGTCGTCGATCGAAATATGCCCTGCAAGCGTTGCTGCATTGGCCAGGATCACATGGTTGCCGATCACACAATCATGGGCCACATGGACGTATGCCATCAAGAGGCAATTATTTCCCACGACGGTCTCATAATTAGCCTTGGTACCACGGTTGATGGTTACATACTCCCGTATGGTAGTATTGTCGCCTATTTTCACAATGGTTTCTTCACCATCGAATTTGAGGTCCTGCGGGATAGCAGAGATCACAGCACCCGGAAAGATGCGGCAGTTTTTGCCTATCCTGGCTCCTTCCATGATGGTTACATGAGAGCCGATCCAGGTACCTTCTTGAATCACCACATTTTTTTCGATGTTGACAAAAGGCTCGACCACCACATTGTTGGCCAGTTTAGCCTGTGGATGTACGTATGCTAAAGGTTGATTCATCAGATTGGGTTATTCGTTAGTTTCTTCTCTTTTCTTAATGGCCGCCATCATTTTGGCCTCCGTTACGACCTGTCCATTTACATATGCCTTGCCCTGCATAAGTGCAATACCGCGAGTTGCAGGTTTCAGGAGTTTATTATGGAATACTATGGTATCACCGGGGCGTACCACTTTTCTAAACTTTACGTCGTCAATTTTAAGGAAAAGGGTAATGTAATTTTCAGGATCCGGAACAGAATTCAGGATGAGGACCCCACCTGTCTGAGCCATAGCTTCCACCAGGATAACGCCGGGCATAACCGGATCTCCCGGGAAATGTCCCTGGAAGAAATATTCATTCATAGTCACATTCTTGACTCCTATGATATAATCCTCTCCCATTTCCATGATCTTATCGATAAAGAGGAATGGAGGACGATGTGGGAGGAACCCCTGAATGTCCATGATATCGAACAATGGTTCCTTCTCCAAGTCAATTGAAAATGATGCTTTCATCTTTTTCTTAGTATTGATATGATTTCTAATAAGTTTTCCTAATTCAACGTTTGCTGCATGGCCGGGCCTTCTGGCAATGATATGTGCCTTGAGAGGTTTGCCCAGCAGGGCGAGATCACCGATCATATCCAACAGCTTATGTCTTGCGGGTTCATTGCGATGATGCAACTCCAGGTTATTCAATATCCCGTCCTGCATCACATTTACCTTTGGTTTATCAAAAAGATCGGCGAGGCGATTGAGTTCATCCTGATCGATTACCCGATTCACAAAGACGATGGCATTGCTCAAATCGCCACCTTTTATGAGGTTGTTAGCCAGCAGGAACTCCAGTTCATGAAGGAACACAAAGGTCCTTGAATCAGCAATCTCCTCTTTAAAATCTTTTATGTCTTCAAGTACGGCATACTGTGTTCCCAGCACCCTGGTCTCGAAGTTGATCATCACAGATACCTTGAAAGTATCATTAGGGATAGCGATCAGCTCTACCTTATTCTCTTTATCGACAAACACGATGTTCTCTTCAATCTCGAGATATTCGCGTTCCATTTCCTGCTCTACACTACCAGCTTTCATGAGGGCTTCCATGAAATACTTTGAGCTGCCATCCATGATAGGCGGCTCACTCTGCGACATATCGATCATCAAGTTGTCAATGCCCATTCCGCGGACAGCTGCCAGCACATGCTCGCAGGTATTGATATCGGCATTATTCTGACGTAATGAAGTTCCCCTGGAAGTATCAATCACATTGGCAACATCTGCATCGATCACAGGCTGATCATCAAGGTCTACACGCCTGAATTTCAGTCCATGTCCCGCCGGGGCAGGATTAAAAGTCAGGGTAACCTGGTTTCCTGTGTGAAGTCCCGTTCCCTGTACCGATGTGGTCTTTATTATTGTACGTTGCTTTTCAGTCATATGCGGCTGTCGAGCGAATTTCTAAATTTTGGCAAAAGTAATAAAAAATGCGATAGGTACTTGCATTATAATGATGGATGAAACGGGATGGGAATTGCGAGCTTTTAGCTACGGGAGAGGGGAATCAATGTTTCACTGTTTCACGGTTTCACTGTTTCATTGTTTCACTGTTTTTTCATCCGCCGAAGCTCAGGCGAAGGAAGAGTATGCTAACGAATAAACAAACAAACGACTAAACGAATTGCCTACGGGCATTTATTACTGTAACTTTGTTGTTAACGGCCAATCCGTTCTAACTGAAAAACTTGTTGCTTATCATTAATGTGAATTGCAAAACATTATGAGAAAGATCATAATTTGCATAATTGTTTTTATAAACCTCGCCGGGAGCATATGCTCTCAGCAGGTTTATTTTAATAAACGGTATCAATTGAATGATCATCAGATTTTCAGTTCTGCACCAAGTGCGATTGAATCCGACGGAAAATACTATCTTACGGGTGCAACCGAAGATACTGTTAACCAAAGTTGGCGCTGGGTGTTTTTTATGCAATTATCGGATTCTGGATTTGTTGATAGGATCAACTATCTTGGAGATTATTCACATGACTACTACCCTGCATGGCCTGGATCTTTCCAAAAACAAGGATCCCGATTCGTATTTGCAGGGAATAAAATATACTACGGACCATACAATGAGGTTGGCGTGTTAGCTAAACTTAATAGCAATTTAGATACTATTTGGCTTAGGGAATATTATGGAGATCTGAACTTACCATTTGATAGCATACAACAAATTAACAACATAAGTATTTGTTCAGATGGTGGTATAATATGTACAGGTAGGCAATACACTTACCAGCAATCCAGCAAAATGCTTCTACTGCGTACGGATTCTACTGGAAGTCAACTTTGGAAAAGGTGTTATGGGATTACAGGTTTGAATAATGCTTACTCAGTAATCCAAACCACCGATGGCGGCTTTGCTATAGGAGGATTTTGGTATATACCGGGCAGTAGTGTGCACACCGGCGACCCCATCATTATTAAAACTGACAGTATGGGGAACCAGGAATGGCAAAAGAATATTGGCGGGCCATACCAGGATAATTCTGCAAACTTATGCCTGTCACCCGACGGAAGCATTATTGCCGGAACCATGTATGCTGATTCCCTGGCAGGTGATGTACCATATAGTCGCATACATATTGTTAAAATGGATAATACGGGCAACATTATTTGGGATAAAAAATATGACAGAAGTAATATAGTATATAATTACATGAGTCGTATAAATTGCCTTGATGATGGCAGCATTATTGCGTGCGGTTCAAAGCCTATAGAGCCACCCCGAACTTCCAGCTGGGCTATGAAAGTAAGCAGCGAAGGTGATAGTTTATGGTACAGGCATTATGACAATTTGCATGGTTATCAGAGTTTTAACTACTTATATGACATAATCCCTACTTCCGATAATGGCTTTTTGACCTGCGGCTATGTGTTTCCCATGCAGCCCGATACCGGTACCCAGGATGCCTGGGTTTTAAAACTCGACAGCATGGGCTGCGATACGCCTGGCTGCTTTACAGTGACTGTATTCGAGCAGCCCACCGACCACGCACCGCGCACCACACACCTGCAAATCTTTCCCAACCCGGCCGTCCACTACGTAAATATTCGATCTTCGATCTTTGGTCCTCGATCTTCGATCTTCATTTATGATTTATTCGGTCGCAAGCAAGATGAGATAATCATCCCCAAAGGACAAAACGAAACAAAACTGGATATCTCCGCCTATCCTCCAGGAGTGTATATTGCCGTACTAAAAAATGAAAAAGGGCTTGTAAGCAGGGGGAAGTTTGTGAAATCCGGTGACCGTTGACCGGAATGCTTACATGGCTAAATTGTTATTGTTAGTTGGCTTCATGTTGCTTTCGACTAAACAACTAAACGAATAAACAAAAACTCTCTACTCTCCTACCTTCTTTTCCAGTTCATCAAGCCTGTCTACGATCTGCTGGAAGTTTTTAAAGTGGATGTACGACTTCATGTATTGCCTGAAGTTGATGGAAGGGGAACCCATGATGATTTCCCCGTCTTTTACGTTTGATGGGACACCGGCCTGTGCCTGGATCTTTACATTATCTCCAATCTTAATATGGCCTGCGAGACCTGCCTGACCACCGATCATACAGTTCTTGCCGATCTTGGTCGACCCTGAAACACCTGTCTGGGCAGCAATCACGGTATTTTCACCGATCTCCACATTATGGGCGATCTGTATGAGGTTATCCAGCTTTACGCCTTTCCTGATGATGGTTGAGCCTATGGTAGCCCTGTCGATAGTGGTATTGGATCCTACCTCAACATTATCTTCTATGATCACATTCCCGGTCTGAGCAACTTTTACATATTCTCCCTTTTCATTCGGGGCGAAGCCAAAGCCGTCACTGCCGATGATCACTCCTGAATGGATGGTGCACTCTTTCCCCAGTACAGTATCATGATAAAGCCTTGCACCGGCAAAAACAGTACTCCCGTCCCCTATCTTTGAAGTGTCGCCAACATAAGCATGGGGATACAGTTTAACCCCATCGCCAAGGACTGCATCTTTCCCGACAAAGGCAAACTCTCCTATATAAACACCCTCTCCTATCTGTGCACTTTCATCAATGTATGCCAGCTCGCTGATGCCTGATTTTTCCAGCTTCATCTTATTATACATTTCCAGTAAAGAGGCGATGGCCAGATAGGGATCCTCCACCCTGATAAGGGTAGCTTTGATCTCCTTTTCAGGTTTAAATTCATTGCCAACGATCACAATATCGGCTCCTGTAGTATAAATAAAGGATTCATATTTGGGATTGGCCAGAAAACTTAATCCGCCCTGTGCTTCTTCATCGATCTTGACGACCTGGCTTATAGCGACTTCAGCATTTCCTTCTACTTGTCCGCCTATTAACTCCGCTATCTGATGTGCTTTGAATTCCATATTTTCTATTCTTGTCGTACAATGTTAAAAATATTTCAAATGCAGAAAACTGCATATTTATCAGGATTTATAAACAATCCCTGAACTCTTTGGGGTAGCATAAAAAGTGCTTGAGCACCGTCTTGTGCAGGACGGATATATTCAGCTGATCGGAGGCCTCTGCGATATCCTTTACCTCCCCTGATTTGAAGTATATATTGATCTTATCACTCTTTGGATGGTATGCATGATTCTCAGAAGTATCCGAGATTATGAAGTACGCTGCTTCCTCAGCAGTCATACCATATTTTTTCGCAATCTCCTGCTTCAGGCCTGCTATCTTTTCTGCCGGAAAGGCTTCCGATTGCAGGTCGGTGCTGAACAGCTGCCTGTTGATGAGCATATTGCACAAGCGGGACAGTATAGGGTCGCTGGATCGGGCCCATACTTTGATAGAAGCATAAATATCATAATCGTCGAGATCGGAAAAATGCCTGATCACCTCAGGATCATGAAGCAGCTCGTTCTTCCCGATCTGTGCGTTCAGGAAATATGACAGTACAGGACTGGAATGAATGTCCTCCCCTGCCAGGCTAAGCTCCTTGGCACGCCTCAATATTTTAATAAGCATATTCTCTGCAGCCAGTACCGTCTTATGCAGGTACACCTGCCAGTACATCAGCCTGCGCGCAATGATAAACTTCTCGATGGAATAGATCCCCTTCTCCTCAACTACAAGCAGATCATCAATCACGTAGAGCATCTTGATGATGCGCTCCACGCTTACGATGCCTTCCGATACGCCTGTATAAAAGCTGTCGCGCTTGAGGTAATCCAGCCTGTCCATATCAAGCTGGCTGGAGACCAGCTGGTGCAGAAACCTCCTCTCATGAGTGTTCTGAAAGATCCTGATAGCACCCGACAGTTGCCCATCGAACTGCTCGTTCAGCTTATCCATATAGAATCGAGAGACCAGCTCATGGTCGATATTTTCCATAATGGAATGCTCGAGTGCGTGTGAGAAAGGGCCATGACCGATGTCGTGCAGCAGTATAGCTATGCTCACATCAAGGGATTCCTGGTCGCTGATCTCAACCCCTTTTATTTTCAGGGCATGGACGGCCTGGTTCATGAGGTGAAAAGCGCCCATTGAATGATGAAAGCGGGTATGCAGCGCTCCGGGATATACCATATCGGTCATCCCTAACTGCCTGATCCTGCGAAGGCGTTGAAACCACGGATGTTCGATCAGGTCGAAAACAAGCTGATTGTTCACGGTGATGAAGCCGTATACAGGATCATTGAAGATTTTTCTGCCGTTGAAGGAGGAATGCCGCACCGATGTCGTATTTTTGTAAAAGGAATTGCTTCCCTGTACAATAATTCTAAAAAAAATACATTTCAATATTACGACTTTTTTTTGAATGACCTTCCGGACAGCACCCTTACCGGGCCTAACAAAACAACATATATGGAAAACATCAGTATTTTATGGGCAGATGACGAGATAGACCTGCTAAAACCACATATTCTCTTCCTCGAACAAAAGGGCTATGAAGTGGTAACAACCAACAATGGCGACGACGCCATGGATATTATCCGTACCCGTCCGTTCGACATCGTATTTCTCGACGAGCACATGCCCGGTATGTCCGGCATTGAAACCCTGGCGGAAATCAAAACTATTTACCCCAACCTCCCGGTGGTGATGATCACCAAGAGTGAGGAAGAATCTATCATGGAGGATGCCATCGGATCCAACATTTCCGATTACCTCATCAAACCCGTGAATCCAAACCAGATCCTCCTTTCACTCAAGAAGAACCTGGAGAACAAAAAGCTGATCAGCGAAAAGACCACCATGGCCTATCAGCAGGAGTTCAGGACAATTGGGATGGACCTCTCCATGGGTCTGAACCACGAAGAATGGATTGAAATGTATAAGCGTATTGTGCGATGGGAGCTCGAGCTTGAAAAGACCACCGACCCTAATGTGATCGACATCCTCAACATGCAAAAGAATGAAGCCAACTCTGTGTTTTCGAAGTTTGTTGAAAGAAACTATTGTGACTGGGTCAGCGGGCAAAGTGATGACAGGCCCGTGATGTCGGCCAACCTTTTCAAAGACAAAGTATTTCCGGAAATCAAGCCGGGAACGCCTCTTTTTGTTCTTGTTATCGACAACCTCCGCTATGATCAGTGGAAAGCCATACAGCCCAAAATAGAAGAGTTTTACAGGGTCGAGCAGGATGAGATCTATTACAGCATCCTTCCTACGACCACGCAATATGCAAGAAATGCCATCTTCTCCGGACTTATGCCATCGGAGATCGAGAAACGCTTCCCTCATTACTGGACCCCGGAAGAAGCTGAAGGAAGCAAAAACCAGTATGAGAGCGAACTATTGGGTGAGCAGCTAAAACGCCTTGGTAAGAACATCAAGCATGGTTATAACAAGGTATTGAACCTTGATGCCGGAAAGCGTCTTTCCGATAACCTTTCCAACCTCTACCAGAACGACCTGAATGTGATCGTATACAATTTCGTTGACATGCTCTCGCATGCCCGTACAGAGATGGAGATCATTCGTGAACTGGCAGATGATGAGGCAGCCTACCGCTCCCTGATGTTGTCATGGTTCGAGCATTCATCCTTGCTCGACATCATCAAGCAACTGTCAGAGAAAAAGCTTCCCGTTATCATTACCACCGATCATGGCTCAGTAAAGGTCGAGGATCCTGTGAAGATCGTTGGCGACAGGAATACTACCACAAACCTGCGCTACAAATCGGGCAGGAACCTTAATTATGAGGCCAAGGAAGTGTTCGATGTCAGGAACCCCGGCGATATATTTATGCCAAAGACCAATGTGAGCACTTCATATGTATTTTGCAAGAATAATGACTTCTTTGCTTATCCCAATAATTACAATTACTATGTGAAGTATTACCGAAATACCTTCCAACATGGAGGGATCTCGCTGGAGGAAATGCTCATCCCGATCATCACTTTAAGTCCTAAAGCCTAGTGTATGGAGAAGCTTTATATCTGCGACAGTCTTGACCAACTCGATGAAATAGCCGTTGATATCCTTGACAGGTATCCTGAGCCGGTCCTCTTTGCCCTCTACGGGGAAATGGGAAGCGGTAAGACAACGCTGATAAAAAGCTTGTGCAAGGCCCTTGGCACGCTCGACAAGGTCACCAGCCCAACTTTTGCACTTATTAATGAATACCAGACGGAACGTGCCGGTCCTGTGTATCATTTCGATGTTTACCGGATCAAAAAGATTGAAGAGGTCATGGATATCGGCTATGAAACATACTTTTTCAGCGGGCATTATGTATTTGTGGAATGGCCTGAATTGATCACCGAACTTTTACCTGAGGAGTACGTATACATAAAGATCAGGGAGAGGGAGGACAGAAAGAGGGAGATCCTTGTAAAAAGCTGATATAATGGAAAATGGAAACCAGGGGTTCTCAAACTTCTCGGCCGCGGAACATTTGCTTCCGAAGGAAGAGATGCTGGAGGTAATCCAGAGCAGGAAGAACCTTATCATCGGTATACCGAAAGAGACCACCTCTCAGGAAAACCGCATCCCCTTAACACCGGAGTCCGTTGCCTTTCTATGCGGTCACGGGCACAAGGTGATGATAGAAGCAGGAGCAGGAGAAGCTGCCCACTTTAGCGACCATGATTATAGCGAAGCCGGTGCAGAGATCGTTTACAGCCCTGATGAGGTATTTAAGGCGCGTATTGTGCTTAAGGTCGCCCCTCCCACGAATGAAGAGATCCAATTATGCTCTCCGGGCAATGCCCTCATCTCAGCCCTGAATGTAAATGGCAGGGATAAAAGTTATTTTAAAAATATCAGCAGTAAAAAGCTGACCGCACTCGCTTTTGAGCTCATCCGCGACAAGGAAGGCTCGTATCCTGTAGTACGTTCTATGAGCGAGATCGTAGGAAATACCTCTATCGTGATTGGTGCCCGCTACCTCAGCCACCCCGAATATGGGCGTGGCGTGATGCTGGGTGGTTTCCCGGGGATCGCACCCACAGAGGTGGTCATACTGGGAGCAGGAACTGTTGGGGAAAGTGCCGCACGTATCGCCCTCGGCATGGGAGCACTGGTAAAAGTTTTCGATGGCTCCATCTCCAAGCTCAGAAGAATACAAAAGCATCTCAACAACCGTATCTACACATCGATATTGCAGCCCAGGGTACTAAGAGAAGCACTCGCCACCGCCGATATTGTCATTGGGGCCATCCGCTCCGCGGAAGGAAAAACACCATGCATTATCAGCAAGGATATGGTAAAGCGCATGAAGTCGGGTTCGGTGATCATCGATGTAAGCATAGACCAGGGTGGATGTTTTGAATCGTCCCGGGTTACGAACCACAAGGAACCGGTATTTAAGGAGTACGACGTAACCCATTATTGCGTTCCGAACATTGCCGCCAGTGTACCCTTTACGGCATCCCATGCGTTGAGCAACTTCTTTACTCCGATGCTCATGAAGATCGGAAAAGCAGGCGGGCTGAGCCAGCTCCTGAAAACAGACTACCCCATCAGTAAGGGTGTGTATATTTTCAACGGAGCCATAACGAATAAATATATCAGTGAGTACTTCGACCTTCCCTTCAGGGATATCGAACTGCTGATCTCAGCCATGTAATCCCTATCCGGATGCAAGCTTCAGACAATATTATTTTTGCCGGCCCAGTCGAACTCGAACAGCTCGTCCACAAGTACATAGGTGAGACGGAAAAGAACCTCATACTTTGCGACACGAATACCGCCAGCTATTGTTTACCCATCATTAAAAGCTACCTGCCGGAAATTAATGATGATCAGCTTATCATCATCGATGCCGGAGACGAGGAAAAGAACATCACAAGCCTGCACCATATCTGGAGCAAGATGCAATTCCATGGTGTCGACCGCAGCAATATACTTATCAACCTCGGCGGTGGCATGATCACCGATATCGGAGGCTTTGCCGCCTCGACATACAAGCGGGGAATCCCTTTCGTAAATATCCCAACCAGCCTGCTTGGCATGGTGGATGCTGCCATAGGTGGTAAAACTGCCATCAACCTGAGCAAAATAAAAAACCAGGTAGGTTCATTCAGGCATGCTGAAGCAGTCATCATATATCCCCCTTTCCTGGATACGCTGCCGGATGAGGAAAAACGCTCCGGTTATGCGGAACTTGTTAAGACTGCCCTGGTATTCAATAAATCGCTTTTTCAGCAACTGATGAAAATAGATTCCCTGGATTTCATTGATGATGAAGTTATCAGAATGGCAGCCAGCCTGAAACAGGGCGTGACGCAAAAGGATTTCCTCGACCGTGCAGAGCGGCAATGCCTGAACTTTGGTCACAGCATCGGCCATGCACTGGAAGCCTTATATTTCAGCCATGGAAAAGAACTGAGCCATGGGTATGCTGTGGCATCCGGCATCTTATGTGAAGCCTATATTTCTACCAGGGTCACCAAACTTCCCATGAAGGATTTTGAGGATATTCAAAAGCATATCCTCGATGGCTTTCCAACGGTAGCATTCAGCGTGGACGACATTCATGATATCCTGGCTTTGATCAGACATGACAAAAAGAATTTCGATGGTGACATCCGCATGTCGCTACTCAGTAATATCGGGCATTGCAAGCAAGCTATACCCATACCGCCGGACCTCATAGAAGAGAGCCTCATGTATTACATCAAGCATACAACATAAAAGATGTCTTCAGTCAGGATCATAGCTAAAACCGAGCACGTCAAAGGGAAGATCAATCTGCCCTTGTCGAAGAGCATCAGCAACCGTGCTTTGATGATCTCTGCCATCAGCGGAGGTAAAGTCAAGCCAGGAGAATTATCAGAGGCAGATGATAGCGTATTGCTTCAACAGCTGCTGAAGCAGATCAAAGAGGCAAAAGACCCAAATCTCAACACCCGGAATGCAGGAACTGTGTATCGCTTTCTAACGGCTTATTTAGCCGTCACCTCCGGTCAATGGATCCTCGACGGGGATGAGCGCATGAGGCAGCGACCTGTACAACCTTTAGTGGATGCATTGCATGATCTGGGCGCTGAGATCACCTACCTGGGTGAAGATGGCTTTCCTCCCTTACAGATCACCGGCAAAACGCTGAATGGAGGGAAAGTATTTATGCAGGCCGGCTATAGCAGTCAACATATTTCAGCCCTAATGATGGTTGCCCCTTTATTCAAGGAGGGGCTGAGTATAGGTATATTGAAACAAGCTGTATCCGTACCATACATTGAGATGACTGCTTCTATGATGACGTCTGCGGGTGCAGAAGTAGAAATGGAACTACCTTATATCAGGATTTCCGGGAATTATAAAGCTGCTACGCTCCCTTTTGAATACGATTGGTCCGCTGCAGCATTCTGGTATGAATTGCTGGCCCTCTCCAAAGGTGGAGAGCTACTGCTTAAGGGCTTAAAGGAGGAATCGCTACAAGGTGATCGTGTGCTTGAATCGTATTTTGTGTCGCTCGGTGTTGAAACCGATTTTAACGATGAGGGTGCCCTGATAAGGAAAGGATTTTTTATAAATCAACACGCAAACTTTCAGCTGTCGGATTATCCTGACCTTGTTCCGGTATGTGCTGTAACGGCCGCCGGAAAAGGCTTTGATGGAATGTTTATAGGTGTTGCCGGTCTGAAGTATAAAGAAACAGATCGTTTGCAAGCCCTGGCACAGGAACTCGGCAAGGCCGGGATCACATGTACCGTCAGTGAGGATGAGATCATCTTCAAGGCACAAAGGATGGAGATCAGCGAGCCATTCGAAACATATAATGACCACCGCATGGCCATGGCCTTCGCTCCTCTTGCCATCCTGGGGCAGCCGGTAACAGTCAATAATCCTGAGGTGGTAAGTAAATCCTATCCCGGCTTCTGGGAAGAGCTCTCGAAAATTTTGGATGTTGAGTTTTAAATTTTGAATTGAAATTTATGAGCGGGCTCCAACTGATATTATCCGCTGTTATGAGATACTAAACTGCAAGCCTACTGTTTTGTTAAGTATCTTTATCACTTCATGAATTTCATGATGTAATTAAAATCTAAGAAAATGACAATACTGGTAGTAGGAGCAAGCGGAGCAAGTGGTATAAGATTAGTTCAGGAGTTGCTTAATCGTGAACAGCATGTCAAGATAATTGTGCGATCACCTGAAAAACTACCTGAAACAATTAAGAATCATGAGCATTTGTCTGTGATTTCTGCAAGTGTCCTGGAATTATCCGACGAAGAGATGCAACAACATGTTGCCGGTTGTACCGCATTGGCTTCCTGCCTGGGTCATAACATTACGTTTAAGGGACTTTTTGGCAAACCACGACGGCTTGTAACTGATGCGACCCGTCGCTTATGTAGTGCTATCAAAGCAAATAAATCTGAGGCGTCGACTAAATATGTTCTCATGAATACGGTTGCCAACCGCAATCGCGATCTCAATGAATCAATTCCTTTTGCCCAGAAATGCATGATATTCTTGCTTCGACTCCTGCTTCCTCCGCACCCTGACAATGAAAAGGCTGCAGAATACCTGAGAACCGTCATTGGTCAAAAAGATAATGCGATCGAATGGGTTGCGGTCAGGCCGTCAGCATTAATTGACGAGGAAACTGTATCCGAAATCGAAGTTTATCCATCCCCGACGCGGAGTATCCTGAAGGATGGCCAGATCAGTCGAATAAATGTTGGCTACTTTATGGCAGACCTTATCACGGATAATGATATTTGGAAGCAGTGGAAGGGACAGATGCCTGCAATCTATAACAAAGGAACAGCA
>JAOZTN010000034.1:0-14823 GCA_029942245.1 Bacteroidales bacterium
TACTGGTTACTGGTTACTGGTTACTGGATACTGGATGCTGGATGGCTATTTTATTAACTTTATACCAGATAAACAAAAAACTATGAAAAGCTTCAACAAATTTCTTATCCTGATTGTTATAATAATCGGATGCGGCTCACCGGGCAAGCAGGACGCTCAGAAAGACCAGCCTATAGTAGAAAACAATACAGAACAAATTATGAGCGACACAACACCCAAGGTTACAGGTATTGGCGGAATATTCTTTAAATCGGAAAACCAGGAGGAAATACGGGAATGGTATGGCAAAAACTTAGGCCTGGCTATCGATCCTTACGGCTCAGCTTTTGAGTTCAGAAATGCCAATCGTCCGGATGAGATCAATTATCTCAGATGGAGCCCCTTCGATTCAGCCACCGATTATTTCGAACCCTCGGGAAAAGAGTTCATGATCAATTACAGGGTGCAAAATATCGAAGGACTGGTTAGAAAGCTCCGCGAAAACGGTGTTACCATCGTCGACAACATCGAAGAATTTGAATATGGAAAATTCGTTCATATTATGGATCCGGAAGGAAATAAAATAGAACTCTGGGAACCTATCGACAAGGTCTTCATTGAAATGGGTGGAGAAACAACGAAGTAATTAATCCTTTTTTAAAGAATTGGGAGATAGGGTTCTGGATACTGGATGCTGGATATTGCTTACTGCATGCTTCCTTCAGCAGTAACCTTCTTTGTAAATTCCTGTAAATTAAAAGTCAGCGTTATGTAATTGGGTGATCCCGCCAGGTGGTACGTGGAACGGGCATAGCTGAAGTGGAACTTGGAGACCCTGATGCCGATACCCCAGGAAAATCCTACGGTAGATTTCTTGGTTGTGACCTGGTTGTCCTGACGGCGTCCATAGTTGTACCCTCCACGCAAACTCAGGAAATTCGTAATATTCAACTCGGCCCCGAGTACGATATGCCGCATAAGCTTATCTCCGAAATCTACGAAGCCACTTTGTGTGTTTTCCTCCCCGGTAATAGGATCAGTATTCTCAGAAACTACGTACGGATCCTCATAGGTCAGGTCCCATTCCTGCATGGTGTGGTATAAAAACGAGAATCTCAGTGGCAGGTGTTTCAGTCCCTGAGACAATCCAAGCTGTAATTCGAACGGCAATGGATGTGTTTGTCCACTGTAATAAGATCCAAGCTGCAGTCCTATATTCCGGGCTACAATCGAGGCTGTAAAGCCAGCCTTCTCATGAATGTAAGATCCTGATACATCTACAGCGAGCCCGAAAGAATTGTAAGATTCAAAAGAAGAATATATCCCTTTAATATTGGCCCCTATACTCCAATGGGGGCTCAGCCTTCTGCCCCAGCCTATATTCAGGGCATACTCACCCGCGCTAAAAGTTCCATTACGCTGGCCTGTTTCATCAGCCCGATCAAACTGTCCGTAGTTAATGAACTGCAACGTAGCCACAAAGGTTCCCACTTTTGTGAAGTTCCGGGCATACTGGGCATAACCGTAATTGATGTCGGTATAGTAATCAACAAAGCTGAACCCAAGGTTGTTGTGCATACTCTCACTAATCAGCGAGGGATTTGCAAGGGCAAGTGTTATGTCGTTATCATATATAGCCAGATAATCTCCTCCCATGGCTGCAATGCGAGCAGAGTTGGGTAGGTTTAGGAACTCGAATGTGCTTTCGCCACCCCGCTGCGCGTGGGTTTGCGGAATGATGAAAAGGAAAGCAACAAACAGGAGTAAAGTATATCTATATTTCACTTGCAAAGCTTCAGGTATCTTTAAGTATTACTAAGAAACGCGTATGCCTGTATATTATTATATCTTTCAGACGAGGAATTTCCAAAATCGTTGTCCAAAAATATAAAAAAACCAGTTTCAAGTAACTAGTGACCAATAAAGGCTCACCTCGTTCTGATCAAGTTATGATTTCGAACGAATAAGGTTCAATGCACTTCCTGCTTTAAACCATGCTATCTGGTTCTGGTTATAGCTATGATTTACAGGGAAGGAATCTGTATTTCCATTGGCATGCTTCAGCGTCACTGTCAATTGCTTGCCCGGTTGGAAGTCGGTCAACCCAGAAATATCGATACGGTCGCCTTCCATCACCAGGTCGTAATCTGCTTTATTATCGAATGTGATTGCCAGCATTCCCTGTTTCTTGAGGTTCGTTTCATGGATGCGAGCAAAAGATTTCACAAGCACTGCCTTCACACCCAGGTTACGGGGTTCCATGGCTGCATGTTCCCTGGAGGAACCTTCTCCATAGTTTTCGTCACCGATCACCACACTACCCGGGCCCTCAGCCTTGTAATAGCGTGCTGTATCCGGGACTGCTGTATAATCACCGGTAAGCTGATTTTTGACCTCATTGGTGGCATCATTGTAGGCATTGACGGCACCGATGAGCATATTGTTGGAAATATTATCGAGGTGCCCGCGGTATCTCAACCATGGGCCTGCCATTGAAATGTGGTCAGTGGTACATTTTCCTTTAGCTTTGATAAGGAGATTCAAGCCTTTATAATCATTGCCATCCCAGGCTTTAAATGGAGTCAGTATCTGTAAACGATCAGATGCAGGATCAACAGTCACCTCCACGCTGCTGCTATCTTTGGCAGGCGCAAGGTAACCGGCATCTTTCACGGCAAAGCCTTTCACCGGAAATTCAATACCCTGTGGTTCTTCAAGCTTAACCTGTGTTCCATCTTCCGCTGTCAGGGTGTCCGTCATAGGGTTGAAGGTAAGGTCACCTGCAATAGCAAATGCGGTTACTATCTCCGGTGAGGCAACAAAACCATGTGTATTGGGGTTTCCATCGTTTCGTTTCGCGAAGTTCCTGTTGAAGGAAGTCATGATGGAATTCTTTTCTTGCTTGTCGGCTCCATGCCTGTCCCACTGTCCGATGCATGGTCCACAAGCATTAGCCAGCACCACCCCTCCTATCTTTTCAAAGGTATCGAGATAGCCATCGCGCTCTACAGTATACCGAACCAGCTCAGAGCCGGGAGTCACCGTATATGCTGATTTAACTTTCAGCTTTTTGTCTATGGCCTGTTGTGCCAGTGAAGCAGCACGCGTAATATCTTCATATGATGAATTGGTACAGCTTCCTATCAAACCAACTTCCATTTTTTCCGGCCAGCCATTTTTCTTAACTGCATCAGCAAATTCAGACAATGGTGTTGCCAGGTCAGGAGTGAATGGCCCGTTAATGTATGGTTCCAGTTCTGAGAGATTGATCTTGATCACCTGATCAAAATATTTCTCAGGATCAGCATATACTTCAGCATCACCGGTGAGATGGGCGGCCATTTTATCTGCTTCGGCCGCTATTTCCTCCCTGCCTGTTCCGACGAGGTATTCTCTCATCTTGGGATCATATCCAAAAACTGAAGTCGTAGCCCCGATCTCGGCACCCATATTACAAATGGTTCCTTTTCCAGTGCAGGAAATGCTTTCGGCCCCTTCACCAAAATATTCAACAATGGCACCGGTACCACCTTTTACAGTCAGTATGCCGGCCACTTTCAGAATCACATCCTTGGCAGATGCCCAGCCACTGAGCTTTCCTGTCAGTTTCACGCCTATCAGTTTAGGAAATTTAAGTTCCCATGGCATGCCAGCCATCACATCAACGGCATCGGCCCCGCCAACACCAATGGCTACCATACCCAGTCCGCCGGCGTTCACAGTATGTGAGTCTGTTCCTATCATCATCCCGCCAGGGAAGGCATAATTCTCGAGTACCACCTGGTGGATGATACCGGCACCTGGTTTCCAAAAACCAATGCCATATTTATTCGATACTGAGGCCAGGAAATCATACACCTCTTTATTGGTATCATTCGCTGTTTTCAGGTCGGCTACTGCTCCTACCTTGGCCTGGATCAGGTGATCACAATGCACAGTCGACGGCACAGCGACCTTCATTTTACCAGCCTGCATGAATTGTAGCAAGGCCATTTGTGCTGTGGCATCCTGCATAGCCACACGGTCGGGAGTGAAATCCACATAAGATCCTCCCCGTGCATAGGTCTGGGTGGCCTTTCCTTCATCCAGGTGGGAATAAAGAATTTTTTCTGTCAGTGTTAGTGGTGTACCGACCACTTTTCTTGCTGCGTCTATGCGTGATGCCATATTCGCATACACCATTTTGATCATGTCTAAGTCAAATACCATCGATAAAATTTTTTTGTGTTCTATTCGTTTCAGGTGATGCAGTATAACACCCTAAGATATTTACAAATTTAAAGCTGTTTTGTTTAATGGAATTCAAAAAAATCTGCAATGCCCGGTTAGAACTCCATCAAACCCCGTCCCGTCTTCTTGATCTTCTTCTCCTCTTTCAGATCAACAATAAGTTTGTCGAGAATACCATTGATAAAGACCTTGCTCTTTGCGGAGCTGTAATACTTTGAGATGTCGATATACTCGTTGAGCGTTACCTTGATCGGGATGGAAGGAAATTCAAGCAGTTCTGCCAGGGCCATCTTGATGAGGATAATGTCCATCAAAGCAATACGATCCAGTTCCCAGTTTTTGGCTTTTTCGTCGATCAGTTCAGCATACTCATCGCTGTGAAGGATGGTTTTCCTGAAAAGCTCGATCATAAAACCCCTGTCTTCATCTTCCCCCGCATTATCGATGATGGTGGGGATGGGAGTATATTCATCATCCGATTCCTTCATGGCTTTAAAATGCTTCATCAAGACCAGGTTGGCGGTATGATAAGCATCGAACGCCCAGTATATCGTTTTGCTTTCGTAGAAATCCTCCAGCAACTCATATCCTGTCAATGTCTTTTTTACTACCCTGGCTAAAAATTCGGCATCTGCTTCATAAGAATCCTCTTCAGACGTCATATACTTTTCGTAATAAATACTTTCTTTCATGGCAAGAAAGGCCTTCCGAACCATCCCTTGCTCCTCCGACCAGTTGATCTTCAGCTTATCATGCAATTTCCTGAAATCCCGGTTATTGCTGATCTGCTGCAATACCCTGTTCCGTACAAACTTAAAATTCGGAGCCAGGTCTTCTTCCGTAGGAAAGAACTTCTTCTTACTTTCCTCTATACGGTTCTCGGTAAAATCCCGGATCTCAATCAGAAAGGATAGCTGATAAATAATGAGTTCATGTATCTTGTCTACACTGACGAGTAATTGTTTCTCACCCTTTGACAGGTCGGTATTCCCGTTCTGGAAGAAGGCATAAACTGCCTGTAAAACTTTAATTCTAAGATGCCTTCTGCTCAGCATATGATCATGAACGATGGGTTAGTAAAATATCACTACAAATGTAGAAATTTATCTGTTTCCAGCGATTGAAACTTATTAACATCTGAAGTGCTTGGATCAGCTGAATTGCTTGAATTGGGATTCTGTACTTTCCAACTTCAAGCATCCTGTTTACCGCCTACTGCAAACGACACATGCCTCTCGCCCCAAATTTTATTAACTTCGTATAGAAATAAGAGCTAAACAGGTGGAAATCCAAAACATACTTGTGAAATACTGGGGGTACTCCTCTTTCCGTCCGTCGCAGGAAGATATTATCCGCTCGGTGATGGATGGTAAGGATACCCTGGCTCTCCTGCCTACCGGAGGCGGGAAGTCGATCTGTTACCAGGTTCCCGGCTTGGCCATGGAGGGCATATGCCTGGTTGTTTCGCCTCTTATCGCTCTGATGAAAGACCAGGTAGAGAACCTCAAAAGCCGCGGCATAAAGGCTGCAGCGATACACTCGGGTATGCACCGAAGAGAGATTGAAGTAGCCATGAACAATAGTGTTTTTGGCGATCTGAAGTTCCTGTATGTCTCTCCTGAACGCCTCGCCTCAGAAGCCTTCCGTCAGAATCTCCAGCGGATGAATATCAACCTGTTAGCAGTTGATGAAGCTCATTGCATCTCTCAGTGGGGTTACGACTTCAGGCCTCCCTACCTGAATATTGCCGAGATCAGGCCATATATCAAAAATGCCCCTGTGCTCGCCCTGACTGCAACGGCCACGCCGGAAGTAATCGATGACATACAGGAGAAGCTCGAATTCAAAGAAAAACATGTATTGCAAAAGAGTTTCGAGCGTAAAAACCTATCCTATGTCGTTTTTCGGGAAGAAGACAAAGGTGGCCGTTTGCTCAAAATAGTTGGCAACGTAAAAGGGTCCGGTATCGTTTATTGCAGGAATCGCCGAAAATGCAGGGAGGTCTCCGAATTCCTGAATAAGAACGGAGTAAAATCGACTTTTTATCATGCCGGGCTTGAGCAACGAATTCGCGAATACAGACAGGATGAATGGATGAAAGACAAAAAGCCGGTGATGGTGGCAACCAATGCTTTTGGTATGGGCATTGACAAAGCGGGCGTACGTTTTGTGGTACACTATGACCTAACCGATAGTGTGGAAGCATATTTCCAGGAGGCAGGACGTGCTGGACGGGATGAAAAAAGAGCTTATGCCGTACTATTATTCGAGGAAGCTGATATCAGAAATGCAAAGCAAAACCTTTCGGTCTCATTCCCGGAGCCGGAGGTGATACGCTCAATATATACCGCACTGGGCAATTACTATCAGATACCTGTTGGCAGCGGTAAAGACCAGCAATTTAATTTCGACCTGCAGGAATTCTCTACCCGGTACAGGATGAACACCGCCACGGTATTCAGTGCCTTGAAAATACTTGAAAAAGAAGGCTTTATCCTTCTTGGGAGCGAACTGGAGAGTCCATCGAAGATCATGTTTAAGATCGATCACAACCAGCTATATACCTTCCAGGTGGAAAACCCGGCTTATGACCCATTCATTAAACTGCTCCTGAGATCGTATGGCGGACTGTTTTCAGAGTTTACCAGGATCAATGAGAAAGAGCTTGCAAAAAGGGTCAATACTACCGACGACAAGATAAGGATTGCCCTGAACAATATGCAAAAAATGGGGTTGATCATCTATGTTCCGGCCACAAGTACACCCCAGCTACTTATGATCAGCGACCGGATCGACACCAAGTCATTGAGCCTGTCGGATAAAAACTATGGAGCCAGGAAAAAAGCAGCTCTGAAAAGGATGCAATCAGTGCTGGATTATATTCAATCTACAAAGCATTGCAGAAGCCAACTGCTATTAAATTACTTCGGTGAGACCAATGTCCAGCGGTGCGGATTGTGTGACGTCTGCCTCGACAGGAATAAGATCAACGTAAGCGAGATGGAGTTCAATGAGATACTGGAGAAAATCAAGCCTGCCCTCAAAGAGAGTCCACATGCCCTTAACGAACTGCTGTTCATTGCCAAAAGCTTCCCGGAAGACAAGGTGATCAATGTAGTTATGTGGTTGGTCGACAATGAAAAGGTGGATGCAAACGAGAGGCAGATGTATTCCTGGCGAAAGCAGTTTAAAATGTTTTAAAAAAGGCATATATTTACGATATAAACAAAACCGTAATATGAAAAATCTAACGATATCCCTTTGCTTCCTTTTCCTCTTTTTATTTTTTATTCCCGGCCTCCGTTCTCAGGATAGTGAGGTATTTGTAAGCCTGGGTGGTGGTGTCAGCATCCCCCTGTCGGAATATGCTGCAACTGATTTCAGTGAGGAGTCATCCGGCTTTGCCAAAGTAGGTGGAAACTTCAATATTTTCTTTGGTTACCGCTTCAATGAATACTTCAGTCTGGCGGGATATCTCAACGGTTGCATGAACCGTTACGATTATATAAAAGTTCAGGAATGGTTTACGGAAGAATATCCGGAAACAAGTTGGATTGTTGAAAGCAAGAACTGGGGCCTTGGCGGTCTTTTGGTGGGACCTGTTGGCTCGATACCGATAGTGACCAACAAATTCTTTTTTGATGTGAGGCTGCTGGGTGGTTTTCTATATTCCTATTCTCCTGCCATATACATAACCGGGGTGGAAAGTGGTGAAAAGGACAAGATCCTGAATATCGAACAGGGCAACGCCGGAGCATGGGCCCTGGATGCTGGTGCGGGGTTTCGTTATAACCGAACGAGGAAGCAATACTTCATCCTCTTTGCCGATTATATGTATTCAGAGCCTCATTTTAGCAATATTGGCGTAAACACAGAGGTGTTTGGCTTTGAGCGCGCCGACACTTTCACGCAGCAGATCAGCACGATCAATATCAGTCTTGGTATTGGATATATCATCAATTAGACGATAAAAAGATGTAGACGATTGACCGATGTAGCGATGTAGCGATGTAGCGAAGAAATTTACCATACTTCGAATATCGTTACATCGTTAAATCTCCTAAATCGTTACATTCGTAGCTGTGACAATTTTTGATTTTTGGTATTAATATATAAGCACCAATATCATTAATCATGCGAAAGGAATTAGAAAACCGTCTTATTGAATTCTCAATCCAGATCTTTGAATTGAGCAAAGTTGTTGAGAAGGATTATTTCGAAACGTATTTATTGAATCAGCTAATGCGATCATCTGCAAGCGCTGCGTTGAATTATGGTGAAGCACAAGGCGCTGAATCCAAAAAAGACTTCATACACAAGGTCAGCCTTGTACTCAAGGAGTTGCGTGAGTCAAATGTGAATCTCAAGATCCTTGCTAAAACCGGGTCTGTATCAGACCAATCACTGATGGAAAAAGCGTCTGAAGAAAGTAAGCAGCTTGTGTCGATCTTTTATAGGACGGCGCAGACCGCAAAGAAAAACCAGGGGAATTGAGTGATGTAGGCGATTGACCGATGTAGCGATGTAGCGATGTAGCGATGTAGCGAAGGGATTTACGATACTTCGAATATCGTTACATCGGTCAATCGTCTAAATCGTTACATAAAAAAAGGCCGTTCGGGAATCCCGAACGGCCTTTTTATCTTCAATTACAGCTAATTATTTAACTGTATTTGCAAGTTCGTTACCAGGTTTGAATTTTACCACTTTCTTAGCGGCAATCTTAATTTCTTTACCGGTTTGTGGGTTTCTGCCTTTACGAGCAGCGCGTTTTGATACACCGAATGTACCAAAGCCTACGAGGGCAACGCGATCACCTTTTTTCAGAGCACCAGAGGTAGCACCAACAAATGCTTCGAGAGCTCTTTTAGCGTCAGCTTTGGTCAGACCGGCATTGGCCGCCATAGCGTCAATTAATTCTGCCTTGTTCATTTTACCACAATTTTAATTAATAAATAGTTGAAAACGTGACAAATATATACGTTTTCAGAGCAATGTCAAGTAAATGCAAATAAAACAGCAGGAAATGTTAATAAATGCGAGTTTTTGTTAATAACTCCCCTCTGAAATGCCCGATTACCTAGGGTTGTAACGAAAAAATGCGGGTTTCAGAGACATTAAGCTAAAGTGCTGGTATTCAGGCCCACAAGAAAATCGCTCACCAACATGCGTTTCTTACCTGATTGTTGCAGTTCAAGGATAGAAATACAGGCATCTTTGCAACAGATATTGAGGTATGTTTTATAATCGGTCATAACGGTCCCGGGCTCGCCGGAGCACTGGCAATATTTGATGCCTGCCCTGAATATTTTCAGATAAAGATCCTTGCCGGCCTTTGTCTTTAATTCTGTAAAAGCACCCGGATAAGGACTGAGTCCTTTTATCAGGTTATATACCAGTTCTGCCTCCAAGGACCAATTGATCCTGCCATCCTCTTTTTTTATCTTTGGGGCGGTTTTCAGCACCTCCCCTTCCGACAGGTACTCATCCTGGTCGTGTGTTATAACATTGCCGGCTTTTATCGACTGAATGGTTTTGACTACCAGCCTGGATCCTATATCTTTCAGCCTGTCGTGATACTCCCCTGCAGTTTCATTCAATTCAATGGTGGTCTCCTCCCGGAAAATGATATTACCTGTATCAATGGCGTGGCGCAGAAAGAAAGTCGTTACCCCACCTTTCTCTTCTCCATTCATTATGGTCCGGTTAATGGGCGCAGCGCCACGGTATTGAGGCAACAAAGATGCATGCAGGTTAAAAGTACCGAGGGGAGGCATGCCCCAGATAGCTTCAGGAAGCATTCTGAAAGCCACTACAATAAAGAGGGTAGCATTCAACTCAGAAAGCTGATGAATAAAAGCCTCGTCTTTCAAATTGTCAGGTTGCAAGACCGCTAGTTGTTTCGCTACAGCATAATCCTTGACGGCAGATGTCCTCAGTTTCTGACCTCTGCCGGCAGGGCGATCCGGAGCAGTAAGCACGGCACAAACCTCATAGCCTTGCTGAACGATAGCATCAAGCGATGCAACAGCAAAATCGGGGGTGCCCATGAACACAATACGGATCTTGTTATCGGCCATAAATAATAATATGCCTTAAAATTAAAAAAAAACCCGGTCGTTACGACCGGGTTTCATATATAATTGATAAGCTTTCTTGTCTTATTTTTCCATCAGCACCTTCACTCTGGCCATGTTTCTTTCGATAGAACGACCTTCATTGCTTCTGAAGTAATCTGTAAATATCCTGTTATAAACATCATAAGCATCTTCATACTCACCGAGCATTTCATAAGTCATCCCTGCCCTGTACAAATACATGGGTGTGGTAAAATCGTTATCATTAGCATCAGCGGCATCGAGATATTTAGAAATAGCCTTTTCCGGTTCATTCAGTTCCAAATACGAATCGCCCAGTGCTCCCAGAGCCATAGGTCCTATTATCTGGTCAACAGGATCATGATCCTCGAGGTATTCGATAGCTTCTTCGAAATTACCCATCTTCAAATAACAGATACCTGCATAGTATTTAGCAAGATTCCCTGTCCTGGTGCTACCGTAATCATCGATGATGTCGATAAATCCAAGTGCATTCCCGTCGCCATACAAGGCACGGTTAAGTGAATCCTTTTCGAAATATTTTTGTGCCATGAAGATCTCTTCCTGGGCATTACCTTCCATCGGACTGATATAGAATTTCTGGTAACCGAAATAAACCAGTACAACAAGAATAATCCCCATCACAGCATACATGAGGATCTTCTGGTTCTTTTCTACAAATTGTTCGGTTTTCCCAAGGGCTTCCTCTACGGCGACCATTCTGTCTTCACCGGGGGTTGTCTTTTTAGCCATAAGTATTTAATTTTTTGGTGGTGCAAAAGTAGTCTTTTTCTTAATACATAAAAAACATGACATTTAATTTTTAATGACTCCCTACCACAGGTATAAATTTCACTAATTTAGCAATCAGCTAAGCACATTCAGGAAAGAAACTTAATTTTTCCTTTACATAAGCGTATAGAGCATGTTGACAGAAGATATTGAACTAAAAGAAAAGTATTTAAGCTACCTGGAAAGTTTTATTACTGAAAACAAACGAAATCTTTTCAAACAGGTATTGGAACATAGAACACGTCATATTACTGTCGTGATGGAAGATATTTACCAGTCCCAAAATGCAAGTGCGGTCTTACGCAGTTGCGATTGCTTTGGCGTACAGGATGTTCATATTATTGAAAACCGGAACATCTATTCTATCGATCCCGATGTAGCACTCGGCTCTTCCAAATGGCTGAACCTCATCAAATATAATCAGGAAGAGAATAATACACTTGCATGTTATGAGGCTCTCCGTAAGCAAGGTTATCGCATCCTCGCCACAACGCCACATAAAGATGATTTTATGCTGGATGAAATAGCCCTGGACCAAAAAACCGCTCTGGTTTTCGGAACCGAGCTAGAAGGGCTCAGCGAAATAGCTATTGAGCATGCCGATGCTCATATGAAGATCCCTATGTACGGATTTACCGAAAGCTTTAACATCTCAGTCTCTGCAGCTATCAGCCTACATCATCTCTCCTCAACCCTCAGAAAGTCAACAATAGCATGGCATCTCAGCGAAGAAGAGAAGCTCGACACCCGCATCTTATGGGCCAAAAGTGTGATCAAACATCCTGAAAAACATGAGAAGATCTTCCGTAGTAAAGAAGGACTAGATTGACAATCAGGCTGTCTGTTTTTTTTCTATCTTTGCAAAAATTCGTTCATATAAACATTACTACTTATGGGAAAAGGTGACAGAAAGACCAAAAGAGGGAAGATCAACAAGGGAAGTTATGGTGTAAGAAGGCCTAAGAAGAAAAAGAATGTGATCCCTGAAGCAAAAAAGAAAGCTACTAAAAAGAAAGCTGCTCCGAAGACTACAGCCAAAGTAAAAACTGCTACTGCTAAAGCAGCTGTGGTAGAAGATAAGAAGCCCGTTAAAGCAAAAGCTCCTGCTACAGAAGAAAAGCCTAAAGCTACACCTAAGAAGACCGCCAAAAAGGCTGACCCGGAAGTAAAGAAAGTAGAAAAGGAAGAAAAGAAGGCAGACATAAAAGAGGAAAAGAAAGAAGCGAAGGAAGAAAAAAAAGAAGATAAAAAATAGACTTTACAAAAGCATATAATATTGGCAGCTGTCTACTGGTCGGCTGCCATTTTTTTAAACAGCTCGCCCCTCTCTTCAAAATTCCGGAACATACCGTAACTGGCCGCAGCCGGAGAAAGCAAACACACATCACCCTCATCGAGTTGATCCTTTATTATCGAAAAAGCACGTTCCATATCCTCAACCAAAAAGGCATTCCCGCTCCCAATATCGTAATCCTGGCACTCCTTATACATACGCTGTCCGGCATCTCCCATAAAAACGACGAAGGGTAAAGGAAACTCCTGTAATCGGTTATATAATGAACTATAGTCGAGTTGACGATCGTATCCGCCCAGTATCAAAAGGTCTACTTTATCAAGTGTTTTCAATGCTTCAATGCAGGCTTCCGGAATAGTAGCGATGGAATCATCATAGAAATGCACTCCGCCAAATTTACCTGCATACTCAAGCCTGTGTTCCAGTCGCTTATAGGTCCCTAAACCCGCTACGATATCATCTTTTAATATCCCTTTCTCAAGGCAAACCAGAATGGCTGCCATGGTGTTCATCATGTTATGCGTTCCCGGCAGGTCGTTCACCTCAGACAAAGAAAAGCTAAAGATGTTTCCCAAACCATCCCTGCAAAGGATGTCATTGCCATCGAAATAAGCGGAGGCTTCCCTGTTTTGCAATGAATATGGGAGGAGTTCTTTTTTCGTATGTGGTTTATTCAGCAATTCCCCGATGATCTTGTCATCCTGGTTATACACCAGTACTCCGCCATCGGGCTGGTTCCGGCTGATATTGAACTTGGCCATCTTGTAGGCCGTGAAATCTTTATAGTGGTCTAGATGTTCAGGGAAGACATTTAATATTACTGCGATCTGCGGTGCCAGACTGATCTGTTCCAGCTGATGCGATGACATTTCAAAAACCACTTCAGTGTTCTCATCTATTTGCCCGACAAGATCCAGGGGGGGTACTCCGATGTTACCAGCCAGCAGGGCTTTGTGCCCGGCAGCATTCAGGATATGATGAATCAGGCTGGTAGTGGTACTTTTTCCCTTGGTTCCGGTAACACCGATCACCTGTTTTGCATACGCGCGGAGAAAGAGATCGGTTTGCGAACTGATGGAAGATGTATTGCATTTGCCTTCAAGCATCTCATAAGGTATGCCCGGTGACTTGATGATCAGATCAAAATCCATACATGAATCAAGATAGGTTTCGCCCGTATAAAAAGTCACAGAATCATCAGCCACTTCAAGATTAATTTTATGATTCCTGTCACTGATATACAAATGCATCTCAGGAAACCATTTCCTCAAATGCCTGTATGTAGATTGTCCTTCCTTCCCAAAACCAAGGATCAGAATCTGCTTTTCGCGCAAGATGGATTTGATCTCAGAGGGCATGGATCTTATCTTTAAGTAGTTGAATGTCTTCTGCAGAAGGGATATGATTGGGCTCGAAGGCGGTGAGAAAACTTGCCATACCTTCAACTGTATTCACCTCTTTTTCAGGATGCTTGGCATAGTGCTGCAACAAAAATGGTAATTCACCATTGCAATTCTTTATGATCTCCCTGAGGGCAGCATTCACTTCATCCAGTGTGCCTACGCATTCAAATGGTTTTTCATTCGCCAGGCCACACAACTGTTCGAAAGGATGAAGGAGTATTTCTTTCTCAAAAAGATCTTCCCCGAAGATATCTGTCAACTGATCTTTCGTGAGGAAGACAGCAAGTATAATATAGGTGAACAAGCATTTAGGACATGCCCCGCACCAGCTATCCGTTTTGCTGCCTACATTGCAGCTTTTGAAGCTCGGGAAATGGGCATTAAATCCGGAAAATATCCCGGCGATCTGGATCTCATTAAGAGGTCGCAGGTAACTATAATAGTTTATTCCTCCTGTTACATATTCAGAAATATAATCCCTGAAATCTTCTTCAAAATCGAGACTCTTGGAATATTGATGGTTAATATTTGTTCCGGGTATCGTAGGTTCATTGGCACTGGATTCATTCGAAAAAGCGATTTCTCCAATCCCATATATCGCTGCCACCAGCACGGATGTAAACGCCAGCATGGCTGAAAAAGGAGTATGCCCATTGAGAAATCCTGCAGCATTCAATTCAAGAAGATTAGGATCGATGCTACGAGAAAGCCGGATGATCTGCTCATCCTTAAAGCCTGCTATCTCCGCGCTGGCCATGCTCGCTTTCCGGGGATTTACAATAAATGGTCTGCAATTTCTTGTGCCGGAAAGTAGTTCCAGCGTAACGACTGAATCCTTACCACCACCAATGGGCACAAGCACTTCATCATTGCCTTCGAAAGCTTGTTTCTGCAAGTATACGCCCCCATCCGCTTCAATCTGAATGAAATCATGGCCGGGCTGGATGCCATTTTCATAAAAAAACTCACCAAGTCCGTTCAGGTACAATTTCTTCCACCACTCCGACTGTTTTTCAGTTAATGACAT
>JAOZTN010000034.1:14923-17154 GCA_029942245.1 Bacteroidales bacterium
GTCCGTTCAGGTACAATTTCTTCCACCACTCCGACTGTTTTTCAGTTAATGACATCGCCTTAATAATCAGCTTTGGCGGACAGGCAGCCTTCCAGTAACTCAACAATTCAATCATTCCCATATTGAAAATGATATTCCGAATCAGGGAATCTGATAAAATATCACCCCTCGTTTTGTCAGGCAGGGGAAGATGGATCTCCGGACGAAAATGATATTTACCGGAAAGATTAAAATCAAAAGCAATAGATAAACCACTGTCATTCAGCGCATAAGAAAATCCCTCGTATACAAAGAAGGGGTAATCCTTCCTTAATTGCTCATATAAATCACGACGGTTGCTTTTCATCAGCAGCGAATGGTATTATATTTGTGTATAATTAATCAAAGGTAAAACTTTGCTTTAACATCACCGAATGACTGACATCAATAAAATAATTAAGATCAAGGCCAACGACCTGAAGCCTTCTAAGGGCAAGATCCTTATATCAGAACCCCTTTTGGCGGACAATTATTTTAAGCGTTCAGTTGTTCTTCTGGCAGAACATAATGAAGAGGGCTCTTTCGGGATCATTATGAACAAACCCATCGACAATAAATTCAATGAAATTGTTACCGACTTCCCTGATTATGGCGGGCAGTTGTTCCTGGGAGGGCCGGTAAGTAATTCCAGCCTGTTTTTCATACATACTCTTGGCGAGCAGGTTGAGAACAGTCTCGAGATTATGGATGGGCTTTTCTGGGGTGGTGATATTGAATCCGTCAGGGAGCTGATGATGCTAAAACAGCTTGAACCCAATCAAATCAGGTTTTGTGTTGGGTATTCCGGTTGGGGCAATAAACAGCTTGAGGAGGAATTACAACGCAACTCATGGCTTGTCTCCGGACTTCCTGCCAAGGCACTGATGAATACTGAGCCTGACAAATTGTGGGAATATGCCCTTAAAAAAATGGGTGATGATTATAGCTACTGGGAGAATTTCCCTACCGATCCAGGCCTGAATTAACCACCGGATTTTTTTGCTTTGTAACCCTGAGTGATAAGGATCGCGAGAACTTTTTCGCGCTGGTCGCCCTGTATGATAATCTCTCCATCCTTTACGCTGCCGCCAACCCCGCAAGCCGATTTTAGTTTTTTACCCAGTTCTTTCAAATCATCATCACTACCAATAAATCCACGGATGATGCTTGCCTTCTTGTTTCCCTTCAGGCTTTGCAAGTGGATCCGCAGGTCCTGCTGCTGGGGTGGCAGGGTCTCTTGTTCTGATGGTCCGTCATAAGAATAGCTATAATCACGATTGGTTGAATATACGATCCCGGAAGGGCGTTTCTTTGCTGTCATTGCTTTGGTTTATGGTACGATAACATTTAATGAGGCTGGCAAAATGCTGAGATGTATCTCTTTACCCATCTTGATTGGTTCACCATCGATGTTCACGGTCTTTCCTTTCTTTCGTCTGATAATAATATCACTTGCCTGGCTGGTATCCATGTACTTCGAGTGGTCAATTTTTCGTCTGAACATCAAGTGGGCGATACCCGGGAAGGCCTGAACAGGAGGCTTCTTCACCACGCATACATCAATCTTTCCATCCATGAGAGATGCCTTTGGTGCAATGCGGGCATTGTAACCAAACTGGTTTGAATTGGCAAAGCTGATGAAGAATGCCGATACCTTCTTTTGCTTTCCGTCAAGCAGTAGCTCATAATCCCTCGACTTATACTTGAAGTACTCCTTGAAGGCGATCCGTGCATATGTCAGAAAGCCCCGCCGCATGGAACTGGCAAATTGTCTGGCCACCTTGGCATCGAAGCCTATTCCTGCTATGCTGACAAAAAATAACTCATCGGCCAAACAAGTGTCGATCTTCTCCACTTTACAGCGGTTCAATACCTCAATGGCAGCTTTCATCCTTGTCGGGATCCCCAGATGGTGTGCCAATCCATTTCCTGATCCTCCGGGGATGATTCCCATAATGGCATCGGTCCCTTTTAGTTTTTCCCCAATCTCATTGATGGTCCCGTCGCCACCTACGGCAACGATGTAGCGTATCCCCTCTTCCAGGCCTTCCTCTGCTATCCTCCCGGCGTGGCCGGATGATGCAGTCAGGCGGAGGTCAGCAATAAATTTTGATTGATCGAGCTTCGAAGAAATGAGTTTTTTAAAATCCTCCATGCCCCTCTTCCTGACACCTGAAACAGGATTTATGATGAACAAAAGCTTTTGCCTGTCA
>JAOZTN010000034.1:17254-28780 GCA_029942245.1 Bacteroidales bacterium
CCTCTTCCTGACACCTGAAACAGGATTTATGATGAACAAAAGCTTTTGCCTGTCAATTGCTTTTGTGTCGGGTTGGAGCTCACTCATACTGCAAAAGTAAGCAATTCTGGATTTTTCCAGCAGGCATCAAAATTAGCTTTCCCGATGCAACCATTGAGTACTAGTATCTGTCTACTATCATATCAAATAAAGCTCTTTTGGGTTTGACATAAAGAAAAAGGCATATTTATCAAAAATTCATTTGGTGGTAAATAAATATTTTTATTTTTGCCATACATGTTTGGCTAAAGAATCAAAAAACAAGAAATGGACGAGCAAGAAAAGAAAGATGTGATCCGCGAGGAGATTTATTCCAGGGTGATCAGGGCAGGCAAGAGGACCTATTTTTTTGATGTGAAGGCGACAAGGTCGGGAGAACAATACCTGACGATAACAGAAAGCAAACGGCGCTTTAACAACGAGCAGGGCAAGTTCTTTTATGAAAAGCACAAGCTATTCCTTTACAAGGAAGATTTCGAGAAATTCTCAAGAGGACTCGGAGAGGTCTTAGAGTTTATTGAAACCGGCAAAAAAGCCCCTGAGCCGGAAACGGAACAAGAAGAACGTATAGTCAAGACTGATACGGTACCCAGCGTTGAGTTTGAAGACCTCGGAGACCCTGAAGAAACGAAGGAAGAAGAAATTTAAAATTCCATATTTCCGGAAGCAAGCTGTCTGAAAAGACAGCTTTTTTTTTGCCTTTTTTAAACTAACAGGCGTTAATAACTAATTTTCCCGGAGGCAATAAATTTAGTATAATCTTCGTACTTTTGCTTAACATAAATAAACCTTCATCTTATACAAAAATGGGAAAAGTTATTGCGATCGCAAACCAGAAAGGAGGCGTAGGAAAAACCACTACTGCCATTAACCTGGGGGCCAGCCTGGCTGTACTGGAGTATAAAACCCTGGTGATCGACGCAGACCCTCAGGCAAATGCCACATCCGGTCTGGGATACGACCCAAAAAGAATACAGTCGAGCATTTATGAATGCATCATGGATGATCTGGATCCAAAGAATGTGATCCTCGAGACAACAACACCATTTTTATCTATCCTGCCTGCCCATATCGACCTTGTTGGAGCCGAGATCGAGATGATCAACCTTCCAAACCGGGAGAAGATGATGCGCAAGGTAATTGACCAGGTAAAAGATAATTATGACTTCCTGGTGGTCGATTGTTCTCCCTCCCTGGGCCTGATCACCGTGAATGCCCTCACTGCCTCTGATTCCGTGATCATTCCGGTGCAATGCGAATATTTTGCTTTGGAAGGCCTGGGCAAACTACTCAACACCATCAAGATCGTTCAAACAAGGCTTAATGAGGACCTCGATATCGAGGGCATACTTCTCACGATGTTTGACTCCCGTCTTCGCCTTTCACGGCAGGTTGTAGATGAAGTTAAGACACATTTTCAGCAGATGGTATTTGAGACCATCATCAGCAGAAATACAAAGCTGGGTGAAGCGCCCAGTTTCGGGGAAACGATCATTATGCATGATGCCAGCAGCACAGGTGCCATCAACTACCTGAACCTGGCCAGGGAGATCCTGCAAAAGCATAACATGACAACGATCAACGAAGCAGATAAATACATAGATATTACTGATGAAAACTAAGAAAAAAGCATTGGGCAGAGGGCTGGATGCTATATTGCAAAGTCCTGAGACAGATATCACTTCGAAGGATATTTCGGGGAACTATGTGGTTGGGGCCATTGCTAATATCATGATCGAAAAGATAGAGGCCAATCCTTTTCAGCCACGTGATCAGTTCGACGATGAACTCATTCAGGAGCTGGCATCCTCCATCAAAAAGCAGGGGATCATCCAGCCTATCACCGTCAGGAAGATGGGCTATGACAAATACCAGATCATTTCCGGTGAACGCCGGCTCAGGGCTGCTAAAGTTGCCGGTCTGACTGAAGTACCATGCTATATCAGGGTTGCCAATGATGAGCAGATGCTGGAGATGGCCCTTATCGAAAATATCCATCGGAAAGACCTGAACGCTATTGAAATTGCCATCAGCTATCAACGGCTGTTGGAAGAATGTGAGCTCACTCATGAAAAGCTCAGTGACCGGATCAGTAAAAACCGCTCAACCATTACCAATTACCTGCGACTTCTCAAGCTTCCCCCGGAAGCCCAACTTGCCATCCGCGACGGAAAGATCAGCATGGGTCATGCCAGGGCATTGATCAGTGTCGAAGATTCTGAAGTTCAGCTAAGCATACTGAGAAAAGCCATTTCCCGGGATTTATCAGTGCGCCAGGTTGAGGAACTGGTGCGAAATCTGCATGATAAGCCCCAGCCCACTCCAACTGAAAAGATTGAGCTACCGGCCTTTTTCAGCGAATCGGCCGTTGAGCTCCGGGAGAAGTATGGTGCGCATGTAAACATCAGCAGAAATACTAAGGGGAAGGGGCAAATCGTTATTTCCTTTGAATCAGACCAGGATTTCAGTCGAATACTGTCATTGCTCGACAAGTGATCCTATCATCATATGCTTCAACACAAGACCACATCATTAAAAGCCAACGAGCATGGAAAAAGAGTATTTCCTTCCATGTTCCTGATATTTATATTGGGGCTTATGATGATCATGCTTCCTGCATCTGAGGTAAAAGCACAACAAAAAGCAAAGGCCGACACTTCCCTGCACAAAGCTCACTCACCTACCAAAGCAGCTATTTTCTCAGCCGTATTGCCCGGTCTGGGACAGGGCTACAACAAAAAATACTGGAAGATCCCCATAGTTTATGCCGGCTTTGGGCTGATCGCCTATTTTATTGTAAGCAATACCGATGAATACAAAAAATACAAAGAGGCCTATACATATGTGGCCAATGGCGACTCGACTTATATCGACAATGACTATGTTGACACATATGATCAGCAGCAACTGCTCGATGGGAAGAATTACCATCAAAGAAACATGGAGCTGAGTTACATCGTCGGAGGCCTGTGGTATCTGCTCAACATCATCGATGCCAGTGTGGATGCCCATTTTTTCGACTATGATATAAGCGAAGACCTTTCGATACGGATCGACCCCATGATGCACATCAGAAAGGATGATTTTCAGCCTCTTACCGGCGTTAAACTTACCGTTAACTTTTAAAGCAACAGATGTGAAAATTGCAATCATTGGATATGGACGTATGGGCAAGGAGATAGAGGAAATGGCCCTGAGCCGCAATCATGAGATCGTGGCTGTTGTCGATAATGAAAACGACTGGAAGGAATCGGAAAATGCACTCTCGACGGCAGACGTAGCAATAGAGTTCAGTATGCCTGATATGGCGATCAAAAACATCAAGCGATGCTTCGAAGCCGGGCTCCCTGTTGTTAGCGGTACTACAGGATGGACATCATCCTTTGCAGAATTAAAAGACAACTGCATCGAAGGAGGGCATTCTTTCTTTTATGCCAGCAATTTCAGTCCCGGCATGAACATGATGTTTGAATTGAATAAAAGGCTGGCCGCACTGATGGGCAAGCATCCACATTATCGTATCCTCATCGAAGAGATACATCACTCAGGAAAGAAAGATGCTCCCAGCGGGACGGCTATCACCCTGGCCAATGAGATTATCGATGCTCATCCTTTGAAAGAAAAATGGGTCAACAAGCCTGCTTTCGATCCTTCTGAACTGGAAATCATATCCATTAGAAGGGAACAGGTAGCCGGAACCCATTTTGTGAAATATGATTCCGATATCGACAGCCTGGAGATCAAACATAGCGCCCATTCGAGAAAAGGCTTCGCCCTCGGAGCTCTTCTGGCAGCAGAATGGCTGAATGGCAGGAAAGGGTGTTTCGGCATGTCGGACATGCTTTATGATGAGGGATAGAGGGCATTTCAGGTTTAACAATATTTAACACCGAACAAAGGTCCAAAAATGAAAATTAGCCTAATTTTGGCTTAAAATATAACACTATGAGTGGCTACGATATTATTCTGATCATTACCCTGATACTCTCAACCGCAGGCCTCTGGAAGATTTTTGAGAAAGCGGGTCATGCCGGGTGGAAGGCCCTGGTGCCCTTTCTGAACTTTTATATCTGGCTAAAGATCATCAAGAAGCCTCTGTGGTGGTATATCTTCATACTGATGCCTTTCATCAATGTTTTTGTAATCCTACTCATGGTGGTAGAGATTCTTAAATGTTTTGGCAAGGAAAGCATTGGTGCTCAGGCCCTGGGAGTACTCGTACCCTTTATATACCTGCCCTACCTGGGATTTTCCTCCAGCGAGATCTATGTTGATCCTGATGAACGTGAAAAAGTAAAGAAGGGTGCAGTCCGTGAATGGATTGATGCCGTCATCTTTGCAGTAGTTGCAGCTACCATCATCCGGACCTTCTTCATCGAGGCCTATACCATCCCTACTTCCTCTATGGAGGGATCCTTACTCAGGGGGGATTTTCTTTTTGTGAGCAAGGTAGCTTATGGGCCCAGAGTTCCCATGACACCCCTCTCCTTCCCCTTTGTACATCATACCCTGCCATTAAGCAGCACCAAAAAGTCTTACCTCGAGTGGATCAGCCTGCCTTACTATCGATATATGGGGCTAAGTGAAATTGAAAGATATGACGCCGTGGTTTTTAATTACCCCGACGGCGATACATTATCAAATGTTTATCAAAGCAATGACAGCTACTACAGCCTGATGAGACAGAATGGAAGACGTGATGTCTGGAATAACAAACGCAGGTATGGCGACATCATCGCACGGCCGGTAGACAAGCGTGAAAATTATATCAAACGTTGTGTCGGCCTTCCCGGCGACAGTATTCAGATCATCGACCAGACTGTATTTATTAATGGAGTGGCCCTCGAGAATCCGAAGTATGCCCAATTCAGTTACCAGGTAATCACTGACGGGTCAAGGCTGAGCAAGCGTCTGATCGATAATCTTGAGATCCATGAGGTCGTTCCTACTGCCAACCCGGGTATCTCATACGCTTATATGAATGAATCATCAGCGGAAAGGCTGGCGCAGACTTCCATCGTAAAATCAGTGACCAAACTCACCCATCCTGCCCACAATCCTGATGACTTGAAAAGAATCTACCCCTATAAGCCATCTTTTGGATGGAGCGTAGATAACTTTGGACCGCTTTATATTCCTAAAGCAGGTGAAAGCATAGCCCTTAATGCCGTCAACATCGACCTCTACCGCAGGGTGATACACGCCTACGAAGGCCATGACATGTTGGTAAAAGATGATAAAGTGTTTATCGATGGCGAAGCCACTGACTCATATACTTTCGAGATGAATTATTACTTCATGATGGGTGACAACAGGCACAATTCAGCCGACTCACGCTATTGGGGATTTGTCCCGGAAGATCATATCGTTGGTAAGGCAGTTTTCGTGTGGCTATCTCTCGCACCGGACAAAAGCTGGTTCCAGGGCAAGATCAGGTGGGATAAACTTTTCCGCTTCGTGAATTAGTATTACCTTTGACTATTATAAATATTCCAAAACGAATTAAAATGAAAAGAATTCTCAGTTTCATAATGATCGCAGCGATCATTATGGGTTTATCATCTTCTGCCATTGCGAAGGAATTCAGTGGTGTGATCACTTATAAGATTACCTATCCGGGTACGGAAGTTGATGCTTCTATGGCAGCCATGATGCCAAAAATGGCTGTTCTTACCATCAAAGAACATATGTCCAAGTTTGAGATCAACATGGGACAAATGGGGTCACAGGTTCAGATCTTCGACGGTGATGCGAATACCGCCACTACTGTTATGAATATGATGGGACAAAAGTTGTATTATGTTGAAACAATAGAGGATGTAGATGTTGAAGCCGACGAAAAGGTGTCTATCGACGTTAAAGACGAGACCAAAGAAATAGCCGGTTACGAGTGCACCAAAGCAGTTGTTACTGTAAATGAGGGCGGTGAAGAGATGTTGTTCACGATCTATTATACAGAAGAAATCGGATCATCTTCTATGAATATGGATAGCCCATATTTTAAAGATATACCCGGTGCTATGCTTGAGTTTGAGATCAATACCGGCGGAGGAACCATGAAGATGGAAGCCATCAATGTTGACAAGAAGAAAGTAGCTGATTCCGAGTTTGAGGTTCCTGAAGGCTATGAGGAAAAAACTGAAGAAGAATTCAATCAAATGTTTGGCGGCGGTATGTAACAGATATCAAGAAGGATAGATGCCAATAAGGACAAATCAATTAAAGCGGGACGAAGCTGCGGCAAAAAAGACACGCAGCAAGACAACAAAGAAGAAAAGCACCAAAAAGCGGTCGACTAAAAGTGGCAGATCGTGGTTTGACTTTTTGAGGAATGAAAAGTTTCTCAGGCTGTGTGGGTTTTTTCTTGTTCTGCTATCCTTTTATCTGCTTCTATCCTTTATTTCCTACCTGGTAAACTGGTTTAGCGGAAGCAGCGACGACCTGTTCACAGCGATACCTTTCCGTGATGTCCTCGTAAACGAAAACCTAGTAGCTGCAAACTGGGGCGGGCGTATGGGTGCTGCCCTTTCAGGCTTATTTATCAAAAAATGGTTTGGAGCCTCCTCTCTGCTATTTTGCCTGTTCTTCTTTGTTTGGGGATATAAACTGCTGTTTCAGAAAGCACTTCTCCCGCTTGGGAAGACCTTTCGCTGGTCGTTTATTGCACTGCTCTGGCTTTCGCTGGCCTTTGCATTGATCTTCAAGAATTCGGAGATGAACATCCTGGGCGGCATTTTTGGTTATGAGTTGAACAACTATCTGGATGGCTTCGTGGGCCCTCCTGGAACCATCTTCCTGCTGGTGTTTGTTTTTTTTGGTTTCCTGATCATCAACTTCAATTTCAAACTGGGCTTCAGGAAGAAGGAGCCGAAAGAATCTGCAGATGACGATAATCCGGGGAAAAATAAACCTAAAGAAGACATATACAATACCGTTGAGTTTTCGGTAACCGAAGATGAAAAGATAGAAAAAGATCCTGTTCCGGCAGAACAGAACGAAGATGTTATCGAAGAAACTGAGAAAGCTGAAAGCGACCTTCCATTCGATAATCCTGCAACTGATGCAGGGGAAGAGGAAGAAAAGCCCGATTCCGGTATTGAATTAACGATTGAAGAGACAGAGGTAGAAAAGACTCTTGATAAAAGTACCACGGCCCATCATACCATCGATACTGAGTACGATCCTAAACTGGACCTGGGGCATTATAAATATCCCACTCTCGACCTGCTTGATGACCATGGTGAGGGAGGCGTAGGTGTTGAAAAAGAAGAGCTGGAGTCGAACAAGGAAAAGATCGTCAATACGCTGTTGAATTATAATATTAAGATCGACAAGATCAAGGCCACCATCGGGCCCACGGTTACGCTTTATGAGATCATCCCGGCCCCCGGGGTGAGGATATCGAAGATCAAGAATCTGGAAGATGACATTGCCCTGAGCCTTTCAGCCATGGGAATACGTATTATAGCACCCATTCCCGGGAAAGGAACCATTGGCATAGAGGTACCCAATCAAAAAAGTGACACCGTTTCCATGAAGTCAATACTCTCTTCAGAAAAATTTCAGAACGCAAAATACGAGCTCCCGTTTGGTCTTGGGAAGACCATTGCCAACGAAAGCTATATAGCAGATCTCACCAAAATGCCCCACATTCTGATGGCTGGAGCCACCGGACAGGGTAAATCTGTTGGTTTGAATGCCATCCTCACATCTTTACTGTATAAAAAGCATCCTGCTGAGCTCAAGTTCATCCTTGTTGACCCGAAGAAGGTGGAGCTTACGCTATTCTCAAAGATAGAAAGACATTTTCTGGCCAAGTTGCCTGACTCGGAAGAAGCCATCATTACCGATACGCGCAAGGTAGTTCGCACACTAAACTCCTTAAGTATAGAGATGGACCACCGCTATGAGTTGCTCAAGGATGCCCAGGTGAGGAATATCAAGGAGTATAATGTAAAATTCATCAACAGGAAGCTGAACCCCGAACATGGCCATAAATACCTGCCATACCTCGTGCTTGTTGTGGATGAGTTTGCCGACCTTATCATGACTGCCGGCAAAGAAATCGAGAATCCCTTAACAAGGCTGGCACAGCTTGCCAGGGCTGTAGGCATCCACCTTATCATTGCTACACAACGGCCATCAGTAAATATTATCACCGGGACCATTAAAGCAAACTTCCCTGCCCGTATCGCATACAGGGTCATTTCCAAGATCGACTCCCGCACCATCCTCGATACAGGAGGTGCCGACCAGCTCATCGGACGCGGCGACATGCTGCTTTCGACGGGAAGCGAACTGGTAAGGCTGCAGTGTGCTTTTGTAGATACCCCTGAGATAGAACGCATCACCGATTTTATCGGTTCTCAGCGGGCTTATCCGCATGCCTTCCACCTCCCTGAATATGCAGATGAGGAACAGGATGGGCCAAATGATTTCGATCCCAATGACCGTGACGAGCTGTTTGAAGAAGCAGCAAGGATCATTGTACAAACCCAGCAGGGTTCCACTTCTCTGCTACAGCGTAAGCTGAAGCTTGGATATAACCGCGCCGGCAGGATCATTGACCAACTCGAGGCCGCAGGCATTGTCGGACCCTTCGAGGGAAGCAAAGCCAGGGAAGTAATAATCTTGGATGAACACAGTTTGGACCAGTTTTTGAAGAGTTTAAATGAACCCAATGAGTTATAAGATGAAACAAGCAATCATATTCATATTCAGTATAATCATTTCTGCCGGTGTTTTTTCACAATCTAAAAAGGCAGAGGCCATTATTGAGGAGATCACCGCTAAGACGCAGTCCTACGAATCGGTCGAAATTGAATTTACCTTTACTTATGAAGATCCTAGCAGTGCTGATGAGATCAGCGAGCCTGGATCACTGATCCTCAGCGGGGATAAGTATATTCTCGACATTGAAGGCCAGAAGGTGATCTGCGATGGTGAAACCATGTGGACCTATATTGAAGATGCCTGGGAAGTGCAAATTAACGCCATCGAAGAAGATGATGAGTCCATCACACCTTCAAAGCTCCTGACCACCTATAATGACGATTATAAAGCCAAGCTGGAAAAAGAATACCAGGTTGATGGCGTAAACTATCAGCGCATCGAACTCAAGCCTGAGCAGGGCAAGAAATGGATCAAACTGGATGTGGTGATCAATGCCGACAAAAAACAGTTCTCTGAGATTACCATCCATGACAAAAACGGGGGTAAGATCCATTATAAGATCGATAAGTTCAGCCCCGACATTGAAGTTGACGACAAGGACTTCACATTCGACCCTGCTGACTATCCGGATGTCGAGATTGTTGATATGAGGTAATCCCTCCCGAAGCGAATTTTCAAAGTATAATAAACCCTTTTATAATTCTACTATCAAAGTAGTATACAAATATTACTGTAAGTGATAGATGACCGTAAAATACTTCAGCTAAGTAATGAAACTCATTCCCGGGAGGAAGGGTTTTCTCTGCTGTTGAAGAAATACCAGCAACGCCTCTACTGGCACATACGCCGTATGGTGATCGATCATGAAGATGCCGATGATGTGATGCAGAATACCCTGATCAAGGTATGGAGTGGCATAGGAAAGTTCAGGCAGGATTCCCAATTGTATACCTGGCTTTACCGGGTAGCCACCAATGAAGCCCTTAGCTTTATTAAAAAAGCACAACGTACAAGATCGGTTCCTTATGAAGATGGGGGCACTGAATTGAGCAATCTGATCGACAACTCCCCATTGGTAAGTGGAGATGAAATCAGCCGAAAGTTACAGAAAGCAGTACTCATGCTCCCTGCCAAACAAAGGCTGGTATTTAATATGAAGTATTTCGATGAGATGAAATATAAGGAGATCTCGGCTGTAGTAGGAACATCAGTCGGAGCATTGAAGGCATCATACCATCTGGCAGTAAAAAAAATAGAAAAACAGCTACTCCTGGATTAAACCATATGGGATTAATACGGTCAAAACAACAAATGAACACCACAAAGCACATACACTACAATACAGTAGACCGGAAGTTGAAAGATCAATTCGGAAACAGTATGCCATACGAGTTACCCGATGGCTATTTCGAGGATCTGCCCACCAGGGCCCTGGAATCGATCAGGCATGCACCTGAACCCGGATTCTTGTTTCGTCGTAACTTCAGAAGAATTGCCGCAGCCGCTGCCATTTTTCTTATGGCTGCATTGGTGATCACCCTGGTATTCAGCAGGCGAAGCACAACTATTGAGACAAACAACGAATTCAGCATGATCGACAGCTATCAAAATACCATCAATAGTTTAGCTGACCTGGAAGAGGCATACCTTATGTCGTTAGTCGATGTTGAATCACTCAATAGCATCCAACTGATAAACGATGATCTGGATAATGTTTCTGATGAAGCCATTATGGAATATCTGCTGGCAGAAAACCATATCGAATATCGTATAATAAATGAATATTAAATAAAAAAGAGACCATGAAAACGATGAAAATATCAATAGCCCTGCTATTTCTGACTGCCATTCTTATGAACTCTATGCCCCTGCAGGCACAGGGTGACCAAGAACGGGAAACAAAGGACAGGCACAGGAAAGAAATGAGTGAAAAGATCAAAACCTCAAAGATCGCCTTCATTACCGAACAAGTTGAACTGACACCTGAGGAGGCTGAGAAATTCTGGCCCGTTTACAATGAGATGGAAGCGAAAAAAGAGGATATCACTCATAACCTGATGAACCGCTTCCGGGGCAAGGAAGAAAGGCCTGAGCCCACAGATGATGAAGCGCTGGAAATTATGAAGCAACGTTTAACCTTAGAAGAAAATCTTCTTGATCTTAAGGCAGAGTATCAAGAGAAGTTTTTAGATATCCTGTCACCAGTCAAGGTACTTAAGCTATACGAAGCTGAGGACAAGTTCCGCAGGCAGCTTATGGAGAGATTTCGCGGAAGGGAAAAAGCACCCGATGCTAAGGGCGTTGCCCCACCACATAGAGGGAGAGCCCGAAACAATTAAAAAAAAGCCCCCTGAGTGCTCGGGGGGCTTTTTTATTTTATTCTTTCCATTTGTAATACTCGCCGATCAAACTCAGCGTGCTCTCATCCAACTCCTGCACCAGGGTGGTAAGCGTTAGGTCCTTATCTTTGCCATTCCAGAATACCACCGGCATATAATCTCCTCCAAATTCCCCACTGGATTCCTCATAGCTCTCCGTATCAGCTGCGGTGTTCACACAAAACATATACGAGCCTTTTTTCTCATGCTGGTAAAGGTGCACAGCCTGAAGATCGTCAAATTCCATGATCACCTCTCCCCAAAGCTGGTTATCCTTGGCAAAAAGTCTTTTTTCGATGTTTTTTGCCATTGGAAAATGGTCATCGATGTATGTGCCATAAAGATAGCTACTGAGCACCTCCTCAAAATCCTCACCGGATACATCGAGGGTGTCATCCATATCTGACAGGATGTTGATATAAGTGATGGTGAGCGT
>JAOZTN010000035.1:0-28384 GCA_029942245.1 Bacteroidales bacterium
AAATATAAAATAAAAATAGAAGATTTGCAATAAAAATTATTCCTTGCAGGCTAGGATCGCATGATCCGTGAGTACTGTCAGCTTATTTCCAGACGAACATTGATGATGGGGGCAGGGGGCAAGGTACAGGGAAGAAATAAGAAGCTATAACAGGTGTTGCTTGCCTTTGAAGACTTTCGATTCTGTGCCACCGCTAAAGCTTTAGCGCACGCGGTTTCGTCCTTTCTTCTAAAGAAAGGACATGAAAAGATGTATCATTTTAATACCGCTGGCAATAAGCTTAAGAAAACAGTAGCAACGGATAAAACACCTCGCCGACACCAAACTAATGATCCGGTACAACAGTGATGTCAGTGTAATGTTCAACGGTAAATTTATACCTTTGAAAAAAACAGGATCATGAGAAGATATTTCTTAATTGCAGGCATTATATGTTTACTATTCTGGACTCATAATAGCAAAGCACAAATTGTCAATACATTTTATGAAAATATTGTTGATCAATGCGATTATGATACCTGTTTGAAGTCAAACAGAAAAATAATTCATGATCGAACGAGCAGGATTGATGAACTTGGAAATGCCGCTTCTGGTATGTATTTTTTACACTTATCTGATAAAAATGGTCAGATAAACACCTCCAAATTAATTAAACTATAGACAAAATGAAAGAATTAATAAACAGCATAAAAAACATAAAAAAAGTCATCCTAATCGTTATGATAAGCATGATCAGTTTTTCAGGTATGGCACAATGGCAATTGGTTATGCAAGAAGGGGGGAACATTTATTCCCTTTTAGAATCTGAAAGCATTATGTATGCTGGCACTCAATTTGGCGTTTTTAAATCAATTGATAATGGCATAAGCTGGGATGAGGCAAATAATGGTTTATTAAATACAGTGGTTCATCCAATGATATCAAATGAGTTGAGGATATTTGCAGGAACTGAGGCTGGAATTTTTGTTTCAGACAATATGGGTGAGAATTGGGTTGAATCCAACAACGGTTTAATAATATCAAAAATAAATTGCTTGCTGAATACGGATGAAGGCATTTATGCTGGCACTGATGACCAGGGCGTGTTTTTCTCATCTGATAATGGAAATAGCTGGAATATAAGGAATAGTGGCATCACAAACCTCTCCATTAAAGCGATAGTGAAAAAAGGCGACAGATTGTTTGTTGGAACTGATGGAGGGGGTATTTTTTACTCCGATGATGCAGGAATTACCTGGACACAAAATAATACTGGGCTTTCAAGTTGGTTTATCAATCACCTGGCAGTTAAAGATTCGAAATTATTTGTAAGTACCAATTCAAACTTTTGTGTTTCAGAGAACAATGGATTAAGCTGGGTGGCATTATCTACACCTTTTGAGCATAAGGTATTATGTTCGGTTAATTATCAAGAGTATATGTTTGTTGGAACAGATGGTGATGGAGTTGCTTATACAACTGACGAAGGCAATACCTGGACAGATTGGAGCGAGGGATTGGAAAACAAGAATATGTATACAATAGAAGTATTTGGGGATTATGTTTGGTCGCCCTCTTGTTGTGGGTTTGGATTGTTTAAAAGATTATTACCTGAAATAACATCTATTGAATACTTGACATCTAAAAATGAAGTTACGATTTATCCCAACCCTGCTTGCGACATAATAAATATCCATTCAGAGCAACCAATCCATTCAATTTTAGTATATAACTCAAATAGTCATTTAGTTTTGATTGAGAATGATGTGAAAGGCCAGATAAATGTATCACAATTAATTTCAGGCATATACATCTGCGTGATTAAAACGGGAGAAGGCCTTTACACACGGCGATTAATCATTAATTAATTTGAACAAAATTTGTTTAAACTTAGGGGTCGCCAACCATAGCGGCCTTTTTCTATTCAACAACAATTATATTGCACCCCCTAAGGTCGGCTGAAACTGACCACCCAAGGTCGTTTTCAAAACGGAGCTTTCTGATTAAGTTAACTACCTGAGAGACAGCCTTAATGTGGTTTAACCCAAAAACCAGTGCCCCCCTGCTTGTAAGGTACAATCATACTTTATTTATTAAGATTGTCACGCATTAATACTTCTATTTTTTAATGTTTGCTGCCTATTTTAGTAGAATGTTTAAGGTCACAATGCAAGGCAGACATTAATATTTGGAATATTTAATGTTTGCTAAGGATGTTTGTTGTATATTTACGTCTAAATTTGAGTAAACATTAAAAAATAGACTTATTAATGTCAAAAATGTTATATCCAATTAACCCGGACAGAAATGCTCCATGGAATGATTTGCCTCTATTGCCAATCAGATCAGAATTATATCAAACAATAGAGATATTAGAAAAACTTGGAGATGCAAAGGCTGCATTAGCAAGACTTCATGGTCGGAGTGCAGTAATTCCAAATCAAGGCTTATTAGTTAATACAATAAGTTTACAGGAAGCGAAGATATCAAGTGAGATAGAAAATGTATTTACAACAGACGATGAGCTATATAGAGCGCTTAGTGATCAAACGTCAGGTGCAAATGGAGCATCAAAAGAGGTATTGAGGTATAGGGAAGCCCTTTGGTCGGGTTATAATTATTTAAAAGATGAAGGAAAGTTTGATATAAATTATTTCATCAAGGTTTTTCGTGAAATAAAAGAAACAAGTGAAGGAATACGTCCAGCTTTTTCAAACACAACGATAAAACAAGGAGGTTCAGGACCTAATGCTGGACAAGAAATCTATACACCGCCAAGAGGCGAAAATGTTATTCAAGAAAAGTTGGAAAACCTTGTCCATTTCTTGAATGATGATAAGCAATATAAAATAGATCATATTGTAAAAATGGCGATTGCTCATTATCAATTTGAAGTCATACATCCTTTTCGTGATGGAAACGGTAGAACAGGTCGTGTATTTAATATTAATTATTTAACCAGCAAAAATTTATTGGATGTTCCGATTCTATTTTTAAGTCGGTATATTTTAGACCATAAGGATGAATATTATTCTGGACTAATGGGAGTCTCTCAACGAGGAAACTGGAAGAAGTGGATATTGTTTATGATTAGGGCTGTAGAGAATACATCAAATATAACATTCCATAAGATAAATGATATTGTTTCTGCAAAGGATTCGATATTAGAATTTGTCGGGAAAGATAAACGCAAATTTCGAAACCCAGAAGGCCTTGTTACGGCACTATTTACACAACCATTTATTAAAGTTAAACATCTTGTAAGTCAGGGATTATATTCAGAAAACACTGCAAGGAATTACCTCAATAGTTTATGTGACATGAGTGTTTTGGAAAAGAAGGAAATAGAAGGTCATCATTACTATCTTAATCTGGAATTATATCGTATTTTATCCGAATAATGTATAATTTCTTAATAACCTGCAATCTTGGTTATTATTTTGGAGCTCTGTAGTTAGTGGTTCGTTCTATAACTCAGTAGAAAAACAACTAAAACTGATACCAAGTTCTTGAATCATGGTGAAGTCATCAATCCAACGAATTCCCATGTTATCACACACGTTAGGGATTTTTATTTTCTTGGAATTTAACGCTGTTACTTTTTCCTCCTTTGTAACCACAGCGGCATTCTCTGTCATAGCATGTGCAATTAACCAAGGATCTGCAAGCGACCTAGCTTTAATATTATCAACAAGGAATTTATGTTCTTCCTTTTTTGAATAAATGAGTTTCAAATTCGTTGTTACAGCTTCATCAATATTCCTAACTTGAAGGTTACTTTGTTTTAACCATTTTGATAATTCATCTTCGGTTCTTATGATTTCTTCAAAGACCATTTCTGGCAAGAAGATAATACCTTGCTTGCCAAATTTATCAAGTACTTCCCAGTATTCTGGACATACCTCAGGAGAATAATATTTTTGCCATGCTTGTATTAAAACATTGGCATCTATACAATATTTTGAAGAGGGGAATATCATTTATAAAGCTGAGCTTCAAGTTTGGAGAACTTGTTAGATTTAACATTCAGTAGATTGCTAGCAAGCGTTGGCTCAATTTTACCACCACGGAAGGCATCAATAACGGTTTGAGTAAATAGTCTACTATTCTTATTTAACTGTAAAAGATAGTAATTTGGGCCACCTTTCTTTTCTTTACTTTTAAGCTTCCTTTTTTTCTCAGCTTCTCTTATTAAAAAATCTTGATACTCAATGTAAGCCTCCTTATGTAATTTATTGTAGACGGAAAAAGAAATTAATTTAAGATTTAAGGCTCGAACTAGAAAAGCAAATGAGCTTATACCAAGCTCTTTTGAGACTTTAAAAACGCTTCTTGCAGAATTAAATACATCATTTGAAATATCATACATGAACCTGTCTGGCATGAGTGCGTTTGCGGCAACCTCGTTGCTAAACATCTCAACAGGGTTAATATTATCATATTTGGCTTTAGGTTCAATGCTATTCGATATACCTGTTTGAGCAGTCCAAATATGAGCTAATTCATGCACAAGAGTAAATAGTTGTGGTGCATTCCAATCATCCGAATTAATAAAGACAAACGGTGCAAATTTATCGGCAATAGCAAATCCTTGTAATTCATCGCTGTCAAGTTTCAATTTAGAGTGGATAAAACTTGTTCTAGAGATAAAGATTCCTTTTGATTCTGCTTTATCTATCCACTCTCTAATTGGATTATCCATATTATAATCCAATGGATCAATTTCAAGTGTGTTTAAAATATCATTTGCGACATCTTTTGGTTTATCATGGATGGTATACTTCCCAATGAAAGGTATTTCTTCTTCATTATTATCCTCATTCATCTCGCTAATCCATGCCTGTTTTTGTTGAATTTCCCGAATTATAAATACCGAAGCTGTTCCAAGAGGCTTTGACCCTTTTTTTCTGAAATCCTGCAAAGGTTGAAAGTCTTTTGGAATATCAGGTAGGAAGAAGAGTGCAAAAGGTCTTTTATAGGCTTTTGCTAATGACTGGGCCTGCCGGATCGTTGGCCTTGAGCCACCTTCTTCCCAATCAATCAATTTCTCGGATGACACAGAGGCTTTTGAGGCAGCAGTATATTTGTCCATTCTAGCTGACTCCCGCGCCCATTTGAGTACTTTTGGAGTTATGTAAGCTCTTTCTGCCATGCTTAACAAAAGTAAATAATAATCTGAACTTATTTATGTAAAATCTTGAACAGTATAAGCATCATTTAGTTTAATGATTTATTGTTCTTAGTAACCAAAAATAGTGAAAATATTGAGGATATGTAAACTTTATTGCTGTGAGCTTCAAATAAAGTTATGAAATTAGATAATCAATTAAGTGGACAAAAATATAAGGGTAGGGATGTTAAATACATGATTGTATTTTATTCTGTTCGTCTTGTGCGAATCAAACTTTTTCACCAATAGTGTCCATGATTTTGTTTTACCTATATTTTACCCGTAGGGAAATAAAAAAAGCCTCCCGAGCATTCGGGAAGCTTTCTGATTAAGCTGCCTGCCTTGATAGACAGGACTTTGTGGTTTAACCCAAAAACCAGTGGGAGTTACTGGATTCGAACCAGTGACCCCCTGCTTGTAAGGCAGGTGCTCTGAACCAACTGAGCTAAACTCCCATAAAGAACTATTCCCGGGACGCCTTCGCCCTAGCTTCGGCGTCTAAAAGGACGGCAAAAATAACATCTTTCTTCTTAACCGCAAAATTTTTACTTAAATATTATCGGTGTGTGGTATGTGGTATATGGTGTGTGGACAGTGAAGCAAATATTACCCCATACCGCATACCCAACGCCTAACGCCCAATGCCCAATGCCTAAGGCACATCTTCATCATACATCGCCGACAGATTGAACCTGTCCGGATGCCTTGCATGTGCAGTGCTGGTGTAAAAATCCTGTATCGTCTTCAGGTCTTTTTCGTAATCACCCGAAGGATAAACAGTGAGGCCGTAGCCCACTTTTCTGTTCCTGTAATCGAGATATACACAGCCGATTGGCACATTTGCCTCCATAGCAATGGCGTAAAAGCCTTTTTTCCACTTCTTTACCAGCTTGCGTGTACCTTCCGGCGTTACCATTAGATAAAAGCTGTCATTCTTGTTAAACAAGTCAGCGATCTGTTCAACCAGTCGGTTATTCTTGCCGCGATCCACAGGGATGCCACCGGCTTTGCTTACCAGCCAGCCCATTGGGCCGCTAAAAGCTTCCTTCTTGATCAGAAAACGGGTTTTCATGCCGAGGATAGTCGCACCAAACCTACCATATACGAAATCGAAATTGCTGGTATGCGGAGCTGCCAGAAGTACACACTTCTTCAAATCGGGAGGAGGCATCTTCTCGATCTTCCATCCGCTTACCCAAAAATAAAATCTGGCAAATAAACGTAACATCATCTTGATTGTTGATACAAATATATGGATAATAGATAAACTCCTGTCCGGATTTGAGTGATGATATCCTAATGATTAATTATTAGTATGGATTGGTAATTGAGAACGAGGAGTTCTGATTTAAGAGTTAATTCAAAACTCAAAACTCAAAATCCAATCCATCATCCATAATTCATAATCCATAATCTAATGGGAGTTTGCAATGGGCCAGCCTTTGGCTTATCTTTGCTTTGTTTGACCCAACACTTATGAATTAAAACCACATTATGATGAAAAAGTATTTGATCTTGCTGCTTGTCTTTGTAGCTACATCGCTTTCAGCGCAGGAATTTTCTTACATCCCGGATGCGGATGTGCCTCTCGACCCTGAAGTAACCTACGGAAAGCTTGATAACGGGCTAACCTATTATATTCTCGAGAATGATATGCCTGAAAACAGGGCGGAGTTCTATCTTGTCGTGAACGTAGGCGCCATACTGGAAGATGATTCACAGAATGGCCTGGCCCATTTCTGTGAGCATATGTGTTTCAACGGAACGGAAAATTTCGAGAAGCACGATATCATCAACTACCTGCAGTCTATCGGGATGAAGTTTGGTCCAGAGATCAACGCATTTACGAGCCACGATAACACCACGTATATGTTGCAGAAGGTTCCTACTGACGACCCTGCCAATGTTGATACGGCACTTATGGTCCTCTACGATTGGGCCTATAATGTTTCCTTCGAAGATGAGGAGATCGACAATGAGCGTGGTGTGATCCATGAAGAGTGGAGGACAGGCCGTGGCGCCATGTTCCGCCTGATGAAGGAGGCCCAGAAGGTCATGTACAAAGGATCGAAATATGCAAAAAGGGATGTAATAGGTGATATCGAGATCATCGATAATGCTCCTTATAGCGAGCTGCGCAGGTTTTATGCCGATTGGTACCGTCCCGACCTGCAGGCGGTAATTGCAGTAGGTGATTTCGATGCATCGGAAATGGAAGAGCATATCACCAGGCTCTTCTCGCAAAGCCCCAAAAGGGAGAATCCCAGGCTCAGGGAAGAGTTTCCTGTACCGGATCACCAGGAGACCTATGTGAGCATCAATACTGATCCTGAAGCACAGTATAACCTGATTCAGATCCTGTGGAAACATGATCCTGCCACAGATAAGAATATGGAATATTATCGTGGACAGGTCATACAGAATTTGTACAGCACTATGCTGAATGCCAGGCTTTCGGAGCTGACATTACAAGAAGATCCTCCCTTCATCTTTGGGATATCCATGTATCAGAACCTGGCACGGACAAAAGATGCCTACATGGCCTTTGGAGTGGCTACAAATGAGAAGATCAATGATGCCATGGAGGCCATGCTCGTCGAAAATGAACGTGTGAAGAGGCATGGCTTCACAGAAACGGAATTGGAAAGAGCCAAAGCCGATTACGTAAGTAAAATAGAAACCCAGTTTAAAGAAAAAGATAAACAGGAATCATCAAGCTATGTGTGGGAATACTCCGGAAACTTCCTGGATGGCGATCCCGCCCCGGGCATCGACTTCACATATGCTTTTACACAGGAGGTAATGCCAGGGATCATGCTGGAAGAGCTGAATGAACTGGCAATAAAGTGGATCACGGAAGAGAACCGTGTGGTGGTCATCGGTGCCCCGGAATCCTCAAAAGAATTCCTGCCAACAACGGAAGAGGTCCTTGCCCTTGTAGCTGCTGTAGGTGAAATGGAAATTGTACCCTATGTTGATAATGTGTCGGACGCACCATTAATTGCTGATGTGCCTGCACCGGGTACCATCGAAAAGAAAAAAAAGGACAAAAAGCTGGGTACCGAAACCTGGGAACTGTCGAATGGAATCAAGGTGGTATTCAAACCTACCAACTTCAAGGATGATGAGATCCTGATGAGCGCCTTCAGCTTCGGGGGAACCAGCCTGTATGGAGTGGATGACTTAATGTCGGCAGGGATGTGTGTGGATGTGGTCACCAGGAGTGGTTTGGGCGCCTTCGATGAGATAGAGTTGCAAAAGAAACTTTCCGGTCAGATTGTTAGCGTATGGCCCTACGTTGGGAGCGTATCAGAAGGCCTGAAAGGGAATTGTGCCCCGGAAGACTTCGAGACAATGATGAAACTAACATACATGTATTTCTCTCAACCAAGGCAGGATGAGGCGGCCTATTCGTCGATGATGGAAATGATGAAAGGCATATTAGCCAACAAGGAAAATGATCCTTCCAGCGCTATGCAAGATACCTTGCTGGTGACCATGGCCGACTACAACCCAAGGGTCAGGCCAATGACAGCAGAACTGCTCGATGAGGTCAGCTATAAAAAGCTTCATTACATCTATAGCGAACGTTTCGGAGATCCCGGCAGCTTTACTTTCTTCTTTGTTGGGAATATTGACCCGCTTGAGGCTGAAACAGAGATACTAACCTACTTAGGAGGCCTGCCACTGGTGAAGAGGAACGAAAGCTGGAAAGACAATGGCGTACGGCCACCGGATGGAACTGTGGAGAAGACCGTGATCAGGGATATGGAGGTGCCTAAGGGAACTGTCAGCATCAACTTTGTGAATGTTTATGATTACGATGATGCCATGGGACGACTGGAGTTGGCTACCCTTTGCGATATTCTTGATATCAGGTATACTGAAACCATCAGGGAGGAGCAGGGCGGAACCTATGGTGTACGGGTAAGAGACAGGCAGAACCACTACCCATGGGAACATTATACCGTTGGTATTTATTTCGATTGCGACCCCGAAAATGTGGATAAACTCAAAGGAATCGTGTTCGAAGAGATAGAAAAGATTCAGCAAGAAGGTCCTCGGGAGAAAGACCTGAACGCAGTGAAAGAAAACCTGCTCAAAACAAGGACAGAGAACCTCGAAAGAAATAACTTCTGGATGAGTACACTCAACAGTATTGCGTACCATAATACCGACCCGAAGGGAATCTTCAAGTATGAGGATATGGTAAACAGCATGAGCATTGAAAGCCTGAAGGATGCAGCTAACAAGTTCTTTGAGGTGGATTATATAGAAGTGCTTTTACTGCCTTCAGACAATACGAATAATGTCAAGAATCCGGTGATGGAGCAGTAAAATGTGCAGGGTTGGCAACCTTAATAAGGTTGCCAACCCTATTGTTAAAAGTCTATTTCAAGATCTAACTGATCCCGGAGGTTTTTGATCTCCGGGTTTTTTTCTGTCATCTTTTTGTAGATCTCGTCGGGGAAGTAAGCTTTATCCTGTTGCTCCTTAATGTCGGCTAAAACGATATTAAGGGAGATGAAGTCGTTGTTCAGTTTCTCTCTCAGAAAACCGGTGATATCAGGCAGTAAATCCCTGATCTCACGTTCCAGTACCTTGCTGTCGGCTGTGATATCTACGGCGTGATTCTCCTTTAAAACCGGGCTCTTTGCCGTCAGGCTGCTGAGAAGGTTTTGTGAGTGCTTGCATAAGCCCGGAATGCCTTCTTTCCATATGGCATTCAGCTGTTCCTGGCTGAACTCCGATTTGTTCTTTTGCTCAGGTGTTTTCTCTACGCTCTGCTTTTCTTTGTCGCCATTCAGAACTTTTGAAGCATTTTTTATGCTGAGGTGGCTGATGAGGGCATCGTCAGCGTCATCATATTTTTTTTCAGGCTCCTCGACTTTCGGAGGTGCAGGTATTTCAACTTTCGGCTCCGGCTCTACTGCTTTCTTTTCAGCCATTGGGGCTGCGGGTGCAGCAGCTTTGCTGTCAGGGGAAGGGAGCTCAGAACTCTTTTTTTCATCAGGATCGGGCCTGACGGATGGAAAGCCCTTTAATGCACACATCTGCAGCAGAGAGAGCTCCAGATTGAGCCTCTTATTGTTGCTGTGCTTGTATTCTACATCGCACTGGTTGATAATAGCCAATGCCCGTAAAAGGAAGTCAGTTTCACAATGTCCCGACTGGTCGAGATATTTCTTTTTGAGGTTTTCACTTACCTCAAGCAAATTAGCTGTTGCCGGGTCGCGGCATACGAGGAGGTTTCTGAGGTGTTCTCCCAGGCCAATGATGAAATGCTGCCCGTCGAAGCCATTATCGATGATCTCATTGATGATCAGCAGGGTGTTCGATGCATCGCCCCTGAGGATATGTTGTACAATCTTGAAATAATAATCGTAATCGAGTACGTTGAGGTTTTGTATTACCTTTTCGTAGGTTAGATCATTGCCGGCAAAACTTACCAGCTGATCGAAGATCGAGAGGGCATCCCGCAGGGCGCCATCAGCTTTTTGTGCGATGATATGCAAGGCATCTTCACTGGCAGTAACATTTTCGCTTTCTGCTACAAAATGTAAGTGCTTGCTGATGTCATCAACGGTGATCCTCTTAAAATCAAAGATCTGGCACCTGGACAGGATGGTGGGGATGATCTTGTGTTTCTCAGTAGTGGCCAGGATAAATTTGGCATATGCCGGTGGCTCTTCCAGGGTCTTCAGAAAGGCGTTGAAAGCCTGTTGCGACAGCATATGAACCTCATCGATGATATATACCTTGAATTGTCCAACCTGTGGCGGCACACGCACCTGGTCGACCAGGTTTCTGATATCCTCAACAGAGTTATTCGAAGCTGCATCCAACTCATGGATATTGAATGAAGCCGACTCATTGAAAGAGGTACAGGACTCACACTTATTACAGGCTTCGATCTTATCACTCAGATTCAGGCAGTTGATGGTCTTGGCAAGGATCCTGGCACAGGTCGTTTTCCCAACACCCCTGGGGCCACAAAACAAGAATGCCTGTGCCAGGTGCTGGTTACGGATTGCATTCTTGAGCGTGCTGGTGATGGATTTTTGCCCAACAACGGTATCGAAGGTTACCGGTCTGTACTTGCGGGCAGAAACAACGAAATTTTCCATATGCAGATGCTTGATTTAGGGAATCAAAAGTACAAAAAAATCTGGTGAGAAATAGTATTAGGTACAAAGTACAAAGTATTAAGTATGCCGTAATTCTGAAACCATATATGAATCCCACCCCAGCACCCAGTACCTAGCCCCCAGTACCTGGTATCTGGTACCTTGGACCTTGTACTTTGTACCTAATACTTTGTACTATAATGATATCTTTGCATTCATGATCTTCGTCTACACCCCACAGCCTACCCCACGAATAAGGTATGTATTCAAACTTATCATCGCAGGTTTGCTGAAGGATGAAGTCGAATTCACTTCACGGCCTGAGGAGTTCGACGCCTACGAGGGACCAAAGATCAATTATTCAAAAGACCCCGGGCATGGTGAACTGTTCATGGAAGCTCATGGCCTGCTCAATGAGAAAGATATACAAACCCAGGAATTGAACTTCATCGAGGATGCAGACCCGCTTGCCTTTTTCCCTGTATACAACAAGAGTTCAGCCATGAATTTTGATGCTTTTGCAGCATCATTTTACCTGGTCACACGCTATGAGGAATACCTGCCATTTGTACGTGATGAATACGGACGCTTCCAGGCCAGGGAAAGCATTGCCTGGAAGATGGACTTCCTGGATAAACCGCTGGTGAACATGTGGGCCGAAAAAATAGCGGAGCTGATCAAAGAAAAATGGCCTTCCTGGTCTCCGGGGAGGAAGGAATACCGCTTTGTTCCTACCATCGATATAAATGCTGCATGGAAGTACAAACGCAAAGGTTTTTTCAGGACTTCCGCTGCTGTGGCTGATACCCTGCTGAATGGCAATCTTAAACAGACCATCGAAAGGATCAAGGTGGTGAATGCCAGCAGGCCCGATCCCTTCGATACTTATGAAGAACAGCTATCAATCCATAAGGAATATGATCTTCAAACCATTTATTTTATCCTGTTTGCCGAATATGATAACAACGACAGGAATATACCTGTAAACAATCGTCATTTCATCACCCTGATCAAGGGTCTGGCCGATTATTGCCGCATAGGGATACATACCTCTTATGCTTCACTGAAGGCCATTGATAAGCTTGATCAGGAATTTGCCAGGCTCTCGGCAGTGCTGAACAAGGATGTGAATATGACGAGGCAACATTTTCATGTGCTCAATATGCCGGTAACCTACAGGAATTTTGTGAACAGAGATGTTGAAAATGACTATTCTATGGGCTATGCTGTAATTCCGGGCTTCCGGGCCGGAATATGTGACCCATTCTACTTTTATGATCTGGATTTTGAAGTGGAAACAAACATGATGGTGTGGCCATATGCTATCGTCGATAAAGCAATGGAACTGGGTTACGACCTGGAACGTTCATTCAAACCCATTATCGAGCGTGTAAAAGCCCTGAACGGAACTCTTATCACCCTCTGGAACAATGAGTCACTGAAGAAGGATCTGTCAGCAAGTGCCGGCCTGAATGATTATGAAGCCATGATCCGTATGGCACTGCCTTAAATAATCAATATATTTGCTTAGATTTCTATCAGCATGATAAAAAGCCTGTATCTATATTCGAGGTATTTCTTTAATACGGCATTGTCCGGAAGGATCATTTATTTACGCAAAGATTTTTACAGGTATTACCTGAAGAGAAACCGCTACTTTTCCGGGCAGCACCTGGAGCAAAGGCAACGGAAACTGGCCACCGCCCGTTCGGTAAACTGGCTTCTCAGGGCTCAGCAAGCCACCGGCGATGATGGAATTGGCTCATTTCACCTCGTGAACGAGTGGTCATCATCCTATCCGGAAACCACCGGGTATATCATCCCGACATTACTGCAGTACGCTTCCGAAAAAAACGATACCAATATCAAAGAAGCGGCGGTCAGGGCTGCCGACTGGCTGGTAGAGATACAACGTCCTCCGGGAGGATGGCAGGGGGGGCGTGTGAATGAAAACAGAGCACCCATCGTTTTCAATACAGCTCAGATCATAAGAGGACTGATCTCTGTTTACCAATTGACAAAGAATTCGAAGTACCTGGATAGTGCCGTGAAGGCAGGCGACTGGCTATGCAACACACAGGACAAAGAGGGCACCTGGACACGCCATGCGCTTATGAACAGGGCCAGGGTGTACGACAGCTATGTGGACTTCCCCTTGCTGATGCTGCATAAAGAAACCAGGGTTGAAAAGTACAGGGACTGTGCCATCCGAAACCTGAACTGGATCGTGGATCAAAAACAACATGAGAACGGATGGTTCGAAGATTGTGACAATACAATAAAAAGAAACCATAAACCCATCTTGCATACTATCGCATATACTATCGACGGTTTGCTCGATTGTGGGATATACCTTGATGAAAGGAAATTTGTGGAATCTGCGCGTATGGCTGCCGATATTCTGAAAGATAAGTTCGAGCAAGCGGGCTTCCTGCACGGACGCTACAACAGTGATTGGAAGGGAAGTGAACATATGATCCTGACGGGATGCGCGCAGATGTCGATCATATGGCAGAAAATGGCTCATTATTCCGGCAACCGGCAATATGCTGAGACGGCCTACAAGATGAACTCCCTGCTGATCAAGCTGCAGACACGAGGAATACGTAAAGAATCGATCAATACCCTGGGGGCCCTCAATGGCTCATTCCCTCTCTGGGGCAAGTACGAGCCTTTTGCATATCCCAACTGGGCCACAAAATATTTTGCTGACGCGATGATGCTGGAGGAAAACCAATAATTTTATTCTTCAGGTGAAAGAAATACTGGCATACAAACTTCAAAGCGCGTTTCACGAATACAAGGATAATGCTGCTCTCCGGATAGGGGATGACGTCCTTAGCTATGGTGAACTGCACCAGATGGCAAATGCCATTGCAAATGATATCACAGCTGGCTTTCCGGATGATAAGAGCCCGGTGGCCATACTGGGAGCGAAAAGCTTTATGACCTATGCAGGCATTTGCGGTGCACTGCTGGCATCCAGGGCCTATATGCCCCTGAATCTCAAATTTCCCGATGCAAGGAATGAAAAGATGATGCAATTGTCGGGTGCAAAGATCATTGTTGCCGATGTAGAAGCTAAACAGGCCCTGGAGAGATTAGGAGAAAATTATAAGATCATCTCAGAGGTAGATGGAGCAAACTCCACAAATATTCCCCTGGCCGTAGTTCCGGAGGATACAGCATATCTGCTCTTCACATCAGGGACCACCGGAACCCCCAAAGGCGTTCCCGTATCGAACAGGAATGTATGTGCCTACCTGGATCATGTGTCGAAGCAATGGCAAATAAAGGAGAATGACAGGCTTTCACAGACCTTCGACCTTACCTTTGACCTGAGTGTTCACGATATGTTTTTATGTTGGATCTCAGGGGCATGCCTGTGCATCCCTGAGGATGATTCCCCATTTAAACTGGCATCCTATATCAGGGAACAGGAGATTAGTGTCTGGTTCTCGGTGCCATCGGCTGCTGTGCTGATGGACAGGATGCGACTGCTGAAAGAAGATAAATTTAAAGGCATCCGTCTGAGCTTTTTCTGCGGGGAACCCTTCCCGGCTGCAATAGCTGAAAAATGGCAGGCTGCCGTTGGTGGCAGCGAGCTGGTCAACCTTTATGGCCCATCAGAGGCTACCATCGCGATCAGCAGTTATTCGTGGGACAAGAAAAATACCAAAGAAAAGAATGGCATTGCATGCCTGGGAAAAATATTTGAGGGCCAGGAATCTTTATTGCTGGATACAACAGCCATGAGGCCTGCCGAAAGTAAAGGAGAACTCTGCCTGGGTGGCTCACAGGTGATCGACGCTTACCTGGGAGATGCGGAACTGACAAAGAAATATTTCATTCAGCTTGATGAGCATCCAGAAAAGACATGGTACCGAACCGGCGACCTGGCCTGTATTGATGAGGAGGGAGACCTGTTCTTCCTGGGCAGGTCCGATTCGGAAGTCAAGATATCAGGCTACAGGGTTAACCTCCAGGAGATCGATGCCATTATCAGGAAAGCCACAGGCAGCAACAGTGTGGCCTCCATTCTACACGAAAAGCAAACCGCTGTCATCGTAAGTTTTGTTGGCGGTATCCAGGATCCCGATGATAGGTCGATCCTACAAGCCTGCCGGAAGGAACTGCCATGGTATATGATACCGGAAAGGATTATATTTGTGGATAAGATGCCATTGAATGTGAATGGTAAGATCGACAGAAACGCATTAAAGCAGATGATCAATGGATAAGCGTGAGATCAGGGAGTTTGTTGTTGGATTGCTGAAAGAGAAACTCCTGCTTTTCGATATCAGTGGAGATGAACTTAATGATAAGTTCGACCTGGTCAAGAGCGGTCTGCTCGACAGCATGGCCTTTATTGATCTGATAGCAGAAACAGAAGAAAAATATGAGATCGAGATCGATTTTGAGAAACTTGCCGACAGCCCTGGTTTCAGCACTATGGGTGGATTGATATCTTTCATCATAAATGCATAATATGGCAGATAAACTAATCATAAGAGAGATACTGGAAAAAGATGATCTTGCCCTTGCAGACGTGAAACAGATGTTTCAGTCCCTGTATGATGCCGAAGGACCGGAACAGGCCATTCAGCTAACGGAAGGTGGAGCAGAGATCTGGTTGCAGGGCGTACGCAAAGGATTGGGCAGGTTTGGTATGATATGCATTGCAAGCCTTGATGGGAATAATGTTGGGTTTGCACATGGAAGCTTGCGTATACTTCCCGATTTTTATGGTGGACAAAAAATTGGATATATTTCTCACGTTTTTGTGGATGAGACAGCACGTAAAAAGGGAGTCGGAGAAGGGCTGGTCAGGAAACTTGAACAATGGTTTGCAGATAAGGAAGTCCACTCCGTGGAACTGGAAGTATTGATAAACAATGAAGCAGGCATCGCTTTCTGGGAACGGATGGGATACCCCAATGAACTGCTTCAGTGTCGAAAAATGGGCAACAAGCTCTGATCCTGATAAAAACAAACGAATGGGCAGGGAAACCTATATCCCTTACAGGGAGATTGCTAAAGCGCTGGATATTCCGGAAGGAGATGTGCTGCTGCTGACCTCCGATGTCCTCAAGCTGGCCATGAAAGCCAGGAAAGAGGAAAAAGAATTTATTTCAGATCCCTTTATCAATAGCTTTTATGAGGAGTTGGGGGCAGCAGGTACCTTGCTTATTCCTGCATATAATTTCGACCTGGAAGATGGCGATACATTTGATATAAGAAAAACGGTGCCCATGACCGGTTCGCTTGCTGTTGCTGCGCTGAATGACAGCAGCTTTGTGCGTACGGCACATCCGCTTCATTCCTTTTTGGTGAAAGGAAACAGTGCCCAAACCCTGGCGGAGATGAAAAATATTAGCTCTTTTGGTCCGGATTCTCCCTTTGCCTGGCTAATGGAACAGAACGCCATGATGGTGTTTGCCGGAACTACGGTGTCAGAAGCCATGACTTTCGTGCATTTCGTTGAGGAGACTGAACAGGTCAGGTACAGATCGTATAAAAGGATAGCCATCCGTTACATCGGGCGGGATGGGAAGAGCCAGGACCGTAGCTATAAGATGTATGCCAAGAAAGCCGGCTGGACCATGCAATTACACAGGCTTGCAGAACTGCTTCCGCCTGAAGTGCTGAAAGAAAATATGATCAATGGTATTCCGTTTTACAGCATCAGGTGCAGGGATGCTTTTGAGATCATCAGCAAGGATATCAGGGAGAACAATGCGGCTTCCATCGCCGGCTTCAATTCGAAATTGTATTTTCGTGACATAATAAAGACGGGCGTACAGCGGTTTAACTTATTCAGAACTACTTATGGCAAGATCCGAAGCGCTAAACGTATACATTGAGAATATCAGCCCCAGAGCCCGGTGGATCTTCAAGCTTATGCTGAAAGAACTATCGGGATTAAAGCTGAATTTGACAGATAAAGTCCCTTCGGATCAGCCCATTCTGAACTATTCTGATAAGGATATTCCCGGATCTGTCACGATCAAGCCTTCCGGATTGCTTTCACAAACAGGCATCGTCGAGCAGATAATCAAGATGGACAAATATGAAGGCCTGCCGGTGTTTTTTACTGTTGAAGGTGGTGACCTGCCTTTCGATCCTTTTGCCATGGCATTTTACCTGGTATCACGCTACGAGGAGTATCTGCCGTTTAAGGCTGACCGGCATGGACGTTTTCCGCACACAGAATGCCTGGCCTTTAAGGAAGGCTTCTTGCATACTCCGCTTGTAGATGAGGTCGTACAGAAATTAAAACTCTTGCTGCAGGAACGCTATCCTGAATTAAAGTTTAAGGAAAAAAGATATCACTTTGTTCCTACCATCGATGTAGATATAGCTTTCGCACACCTGGGAAAGGGCTTTGTTCGCACATGGGGGGCTATGGTAAAACTTTTGCTGAAAGGGAATTTTTCAGAGATGGGCAAACGCTGCCAGACGATGAGGGGAAAAGGGAAGGATCCATTTGATAATTTCGATATGCTGATTGCACAGTTTTCAGGGCATCAGCCTGATCCTGTATTTTTTATCCTGGCAGGAGAGCCCGGTCCCTTTGACCGTAACCTCTCTTTAAAGAATAAGAAATTTGCTTCCCTGGTCAGGAGATTATCAGCTAAAGCGGAGATCGGGGTACATCCATCCTATGGAGCCGGGAATGAGCTGGGAAAAATAAAGAAAGAGATCAGCGGGATAGAGGAGGTAACGGCTAAGAAGATTACCCGGAGCAGGCAACATTTTGTGAAGATGAGCTTCCCCGAAACCTACGAATCTTTGATCGAGGCCGGAATCACCGATGATTATTCAATGGGTTATGCCTCCATGTCGGGCTTCCGGGCCGGTATCGCAAATCCCTTCAGGTTTTATAATTTGAAGGAAGAAGAGGAAACATCATTGCTCATCCATCCATTCATGTTCATGGATACCACACTGAGCGATTATATGAAACTTGATCCCTCTGAATACAAGGATGCTGTATTACCATTGATCGATGCAGTGAAATCGGTATCAGGAGAGCTGATCGGTATATGGCACAACTACGCACTGGAGGATGATGAAAATAAACATAAATCCCTGGAAGAAATATTCGCGAGAGCAGCACAGCAATGATAAAATACCTCAAATACGAGCATATCGATAAAGAAAAGTGGGATGAATGCATTGAGCAATCCTTCAACGGAGTGATCTATGCTTATTCCTGGTTCCTCGATGTGGTATGTGAAGAGTGGGAGGCACTGGTAGAAGGGGATTATGAAAGGGTATTCCCAATCAATTTCAGGAAGAAGGCCGGGGTCAACATCATCTTTCAGCCTTTCTTTACCCAACAGCTGGGATTGTTCTCAAGAACAGAACTCAGCCCCGAAGTGATCAATAGCTTCCTGGCGGCCATACCTGCAAAATATAAGGTCATCGACCTCAACCTGAATACCCACAACAAACCTGATATGCCGGGATTCGAATATCTGCCACAGGTAAACCATGAACTGGATCTGATCGCCGACTATGCGGATCTCAGGAAGAAATACAACAGCAATACAAAACGTAACCTGGCAAAAGCAGAATCGGAAGGACTTTCAGTGGTGAAAGGGATCAAACCTGACGAGGTGATCGAATTATTCCGTGCTAACCGCGGAAAAGATATTAAGGTGCTCAGGGAAGGGAACTATCTGAAGCTAAAACGGCTGATCTATACCTGTATCTACAAGGGCATGGGTAATATTTATGGGGTGTATACCGAAGATAACAGTCTTTGCGCCGGGGCTGTTTTTCTCAAGAGTCACAAAAAGACGGTGTTTATCTTTTCCGGGCTAAGCCCTGAAGGCAGGGATAAGCGTGCTATGTTTCTGCTCATCGATCATTTCATCCGTGGACATGCCAACAAACACCTGACGCTTGATTTCGACGGATCGAATAATGAGGCCCTTTCGAGGTTTTATAAGGGCTTTGGCTCTACGCGTATCGACTTCAATCGGATCAGCCGCAACCGCTTGCCCTTTATTCTGAAAATCCCTTTCAGCTTTTATCGGAAGATGCGCTCATAATTTGTACATTTGTTGAAAGTACAACCTCCGGCCACATGAAACTCCTGATCTTAGAAAATATCAGAATCGCCCTTGAATCCATCAAAAGCCATAAGCTTCGCTCCTGGCTAACGATAGGTATCATTGCCTTTGGGATCATGGCACTTGTAGGTATTCTCACATCCATCGATGCAGTGAAGTTCTTTCTGAAAGATAATTTCAGCATGATGGGAGCCAATACCTTTACCATCCGCAACCGATCACTCAGGGTGCATGTTGGCGGAAGAGCACCCAAGAGTGAATATTACAAGATCATCACCTACGACGAGGCGATGGAGTTCAAAGACAGGTTTGATTACCCTGCCAGCACCAGTGTCAGCATCCGGGGAACGGGGATTGCTACTGTCAAGTATGGTTCCGAGAAGTCAAGCCCCAATATCGGTATTATGGGTGGTGATGAAAATTTTGTTGTCAATGCCGGTTTTGAACTCGATAAAGGAAGGAATATGTCGCAGGCCGAAATGCGTGATGGCCGGCATGTGGTGATTGTCGGGAGCGAGATCGTGACGATACTTTTCAAGAACAAGGAAGATCCCCTGGGTAAGGTTATCTCCATTGGGCCCGGCAAGTACAGGATCATCGGAATCATGAAAGAGAAGGGCTCGAATGTCGGCTTTTCAGGTGACAGAAGATGCATCGTACCCCTGAATAATGTTAGAAGCTATTTTTCCAGGCCAAATATGAATTATTCCATCTCCGTGAAGTCGGAAAACCCCCAACGAATGGAGAATGCTATTCATGAAGCCACAGGGCTGTTCAGGATTATCAGGGATGTGTCCGTTGGTGAAGATGACAGCTTCGCCATGGTGAAAAGCGACAATATTGTGGAGATGCTAAATGATTTCCTGGTGGAGATCCGCCTTGGAGCCATCATCATCGGCATCATCACCCTCCTTGGCGCGGTGATCGGGCTTATGAATATCATGCTGGTTTCCGTGTCTGAAAGGACACGGGAGATCGGGGTTAGGAAGACCGTGGGTGCCAACAAGAAGAGGATATTATATCAATTCCTGGTAGAAGCTATTGTGATCGGCCAGCTTGGTGGCATCTTTGGCATCATCCTGGGGATCATCATCGGCAATGCGGTGTCAGGGATAATCGGCACCGACTTCATCATTCCCTGGGACTGGATAGGGATGGGTGTGGCACTATGCATTGTAGTAGCCTTGATATCCGGGATACTTCCAGCTGTGAAAGCTGCCAAACTCGATCCTATCGAATCCCTCCGCTACGAATAACTTTAAGTACTACAGTCACTCTAAGTACTTTAAATACTCTAAATACTTTAAATACTCTAAGTACTTTAAATACTCTAAGTACTTTAAGTACTCTTATTTAATATGCGCACTAACATACTCTATCCCTACCATCTGGTCATAATAGGTTCCGGGTTCCCGGAAATACACTAAAATGATGTATTCATTATTGGTATCCCAGTGGTTCCCTTCGATCAGGGTAATATCACCGGCTTCGGTACCGTCTTCAAGAAATACATAAGCGTAGTTGTAATAACCTTGCTTGAGGTAAAGAGAGGCTTCATAGATGTTATTCTCATAATCATAAGTCATCATGGCCTCGTCCGTAAAATTCCAGTCGGTAAGGGCACCAAATACATACATATTGCCGGTCACCAGCGGATGGGTATAGGGCAGGGTGAAATGTACGTAAGCATAGTCGCTTTCGATGTCAGAGTCTTTTGCATCCTCCTTTTCGAGGTAATATTTTCCGTTCAGGTCGTCATCGCGTACATATTGTTTAAAAGTCTTGCGCTCATCGGTGTGGAGATAGAAATGTGTGCCATAATAATCGTGGTCGATCAGTGCGATCCTTTCCGACTGGTATTTCATGCTTTTGATGTCGAAATTCCTGAACTCATTCCCACCATCGAAAACCAGATCGTCGATGAAGCGATAATCCAGTTTATTGCCTACCACCATGCGGGGTTGCACATTGTATACTGCATTATCCCAGCGCCAGTTTTGCAGTACCATCACCTTCAGGTCGCTATAGGGGTTTTGAATGAAATAACTTCCCGGGTTGATCATGAACTCTACCTGCTGCCGGTAGTTTCTGTCCTCTACCTTAACCGGCGGGACTACTTTTCCTATGATGGTCACCTTCTGATCAACAACAATAAAACGCCTTGTCAGCACCAGGTTTGAATCCATATCTTCATTCATCCACACCTTCAGTATGTAGTTCCCTGACTTGGTGTATTTCATATAATCTGTTGGAAAACTCAGACGGTAATTGGTGTAAACTTTCAGTGTATTGAAGGAGAAGGCATAGTCCTTGATCTCATCTTCATCGAAGCCCCTGATATATTCCACCTTGGTGAGCTCGGAAGGCTGCCACATGGCATCGCAATGTATAATGGTGTAGTTGTAATACTTCACATCTCCATCCATGTCGTCGAATGAAAGGATCAGTTGCTGTCCGCTTTTCAGGCTAACCGTGGGAGGGGACATTTTCCATCCTTCACGGTAAAGCTCAACGCTCCTGATATTTTCCCTGTAAACATAATCCTGATGCCTCATATAGTCCTGTGAAAAATAGTCCTGATCTTGTGAAAAGAGCAGTTGGGGAAGGAATACAATAGAGATAAATATGATTCTAAAAATATGATTCATGTGATGCTATATTACAAAAAGTAAGCCATTACAAAAATAGGATAAAGTTTCAATGCTGGTGAGAATAGAATTTTGTAGTTTTCGCGAGCTTGAGTATTCTGTTATTTGAAAATTCGTCTAAATAAGGATGACACATGAAATTAATGCAATTAAGTCCATATAAAGTGGCATTTTTTTCTTAAACTTGCACCTTCAAAAATCATACAAAACGCAGGTATGTCCAATATATTTAAGATCAGGAAAGGCCTTGATATCAAATTGTTAGGCGAAGCCGAAAAGACGATCAAAGAAATTCCAACCAAAGTTTGTGCTATTAAGCCTCCCGATTTTCATGGAGTCTTCCCGAAACTGCTTGTGCAGGAGGGGGATGAAGTGAAAGCAGGCACTCCCTTATTTTTCAACAAGTACAGGGATAACATCATTTTTACCTCTCCCGTTAGCGGAAAGGTGAGAGAGATCAGGCGTGGCGCCAAAAGGGTTGTGCTGGAAGTTTCAGTAGAAGCAGCTCCGGAGCAGGAATTTGTTGATTTCGGAATAGCTGACCCCAACAGTCTCGACAGGGCCGCCGTAGTAGAAAAAATGCTGAAAAGTGGTGTGTGGCCAATTTTACGCCAGCGTCCTTATTCCATTATTGCCAACCCGGATGATGATCCGAAAGCCATTATGATCTCTGCTTTTGATTCAGCCCCGCTGGCACCCGGCTTCGCTTTTATCGCGAAAGAGGAGGAAAAGGCACTGCAGGCAGGTATCGATGCCCTGAAGAAACTGACAAGTGGCAAGGTACACATGAACATCAGTGAGAAGCAATCTACATCAGTATTCAGCAAAGTTACGGGCGTCGAGCTCAATACTTTCTCAGGTCCGCATCCGGCCGGAAATGTGAGTACCCAGATCAACAGGATCTCACCCCTGAACAAAGGAGAGACCGTTTGGTACCTGCGTCCTCAGGATGTACTCAGCATCGGCCGCCTCTTCCTTGGTGGTAAGCTTGATCCCAGCAGGATCATTGCCCTTACCGGCTCAGAGGTTGAAAAACCACAATATTATAAAACGGTATTGGGTGCTGCCATTGATGAGATGATCAACGGAAATATTAAAGATGGTAAGAATCGCTATATCTCGGGCAATGTGCTTACGGGTACCAAGATCGAAAAAACCGGCTTTGTTGGTTTTTATGATTCCCAGGTGAGCGTGATCCCCGAGGGTGACCATTATGAATTTCTTGGCTGGGGCATGCCCGGACTCAAGAAGTTCAGCTTCTACTATACCTTTTTCTCATGGATGACCCCCAGAAAGAAATATCGCCTCGACACCAATTACAATGGTGGTGAGCGTGCATTTATCCTGACAGGGAAATTCGAACAGGTATTTCCATTGGACATCTATCCCATGCAGCTGGTAAAATCCATTATGATCGAGGATATCGATGCGATGGAGAACCTAGGCATCTATGAGGTGGATGAGGAAGACTTTGCACTCTGCGAGTTTATCAGCACCTCGAAGATCAACCTGCAGAAGACCGTTCGGGATGGGATCGACCTCATGATCAAGGAAATGAATTAGTATCCTGATAAAAAAAGATAAAAAGCATAACATATATCATTTCAATGAAAGCACTAAGGAACTTTATTGATAAAATAAAACCCCAGTTTGAGAAAGGGGGGAAGTTCGCCAAGCTTCAGTCTACATTCGAGGCTTTTGAGACCTTCCTCTATGTTCCGAACAGGGTAACCAGCCTCGGCAGCCATATCCGTGATGCCAATGATACAAAGCGGACCATGATCATCGTGGTGCTTGCTATGGTCCCGGCAATGCTTTTCGGGATGTGGAACATAGGCTATCAGAACAACCTGTCCATAGGCATAGCAGACATCAACCTCTGGCCTAATTTCTGGGATGGTTTCCTGGTACTCTTCCCACTCATTGTGGTTGCATATGTTGCCGGATTGGGAACAGAATTCGTTTTTGCCCAGATCCGTGGACATGAAGTAGCGGAAGGATTTCTCGTGAGCGGGATGCTTATCCCTCTCATTATGCCTCCCGATGTACCTCTGTGGATGGTAGCAGTATCTACCATTTTTGCGGTGATCTTCGGTAAGGAGGTCTTTGGTGGAACTGGTATGAACATCCTGAACCCGGCCCTTACGGCCAGGGCTTTCCTTTTCTTTGCCTATCCGAAACATATGTCGGGCGACAAAGTCTGGATCGCTGAGCAGGGAGATGCTGTTTCTGGTGCCACACCACTTGGTGATGCACTGTCCAGCACAACTATTCCGGGTAGTTCACTCACCCTCCCCGACACCATGGACATGTTTTATGGATTCATGCCGGGATCTATAGGAGAAACATCAACACTGGCAATCCTGATCGGAGCGCTGGTCCTTATTGGTTCAGGTATGGCCAGCTGGCGGATCATGCTGTCGGTATTTGCCGGTGGGCTGGCAATGGGTTACATCTTTAACCTGGCCGGGAACACAGCATATATGCAGATCTCACCCTGGGACCATATGGTGATGGGAGGATTTGCCTTCGGAGCCGTATTCATGGCTACCGATCCGGTTACAGCTTCGCAAACAATGAAAGGAAAATATATTTACGGCTTCCTCATCGGTTTCTTTGCCATCATGGTCAGGGTGTTCAACCCCGCATACCCTGAAGGTATGATGCTGGCTATACTGCTGATGAACGTCTTTGCACCCCTGATCGACCACTATGTGATTCAGGCTAATGTGAAGAGAAGGAAGAAAAGGTGGGCAGTAGTAGAATCTGCGGCTTAAGAAAATAAAAGATAGAATCAATATAAGAAATAATCCATGTTTACTAACAGGTACATTTTTATTTACTCCTCGGTGATGGTCATCATCGTGGCGGCCATTTTGTCAACCGCTGCCATGGTTCTGAAACCATACCAGGAAAGGAATATTGCCATCGCCAAGATCCAGGGGATCCTGATAGCGGCAGATATTGAGTCCACCACTGAAAATGCCGAGACCCTCTTCGATCAGGTCATCCTGGAGGAGCTGGTGATCGACCAGGATGGGAAGGTTACCGGAAGGTACTCCAAAGGCCAGCTGACCGAAGGTGATGACAGGGCTTTCGACCTCAACCTCAAAAAGGAACTGTATAACAAACGGCAGGGTAACCCATACAAAGTGCCCCTCTACATGGCTGAAGCAGATGGTGAGGAAATTTATATCATTCCACTTCTGGGTACAGGCCTCTGGGGACCGATCTATGGGAATATCGCCCTGAAGGCAGATAAGAATACCATTTATGGTGCCGAGTTTGGAAACGATAAAGAAACACCGGGACTGGGTGCCGAGATATCCGAAAGGAATTTCGCCTTACAGTTTCTTGGTAAAACCCTTTTTAACCAAAAAGGAGATTTTGTTTCTATCACCGTGAAGAAAGGTGGTGTGGAGACGATGCCGGCCGACAACAGGATACATGGGGTAGATGCCATCTCAGGAGGGACCATCACCAGCGATGCTGTTACCAAGATGCTGGAAAATTGTTTAGGAAATTATGTTGCATATTTTAAAAGTCAACTATAAGATATGAGTTCAGAAAAGACAGAAAGGGAACCTTTGTTTTCCCCTAAATACAGGAAATTGATCACCACTCCGCTCGGACGGGAAAATCCGATCACCGTGCAGGTTTTGGGGATATGCTCAGCCCTTGCGGTAACTGCCAAACTGGAGCCTGCCTTTGTAATGGCGCTCTCCGTTATGGTTGTAATGGGAGTAGGGAACGTTGTGATCGCAGCGCTCAGGAATACTATCCCGCCGAGGATACGAATCATTGTTCAGCTTGTAGTGATTGCCGCATTGGTGATCCTGGTCGACCAGGTGCTGAAAGCTTTTGCTTATGATGTGAGCAAACAACTATCAGTATTTGTAGGGCTGATCATCACAAACTGTATCATCATGGGTCGCTTCGAAGCCTTTGCCATGGCAAATAAGGTATGGCCTTCTTTCCTCGATGGTATCGGAAATGCCTGGGGATATGGCTGGATACTCATCGTGGTAGCCTTCTTCCGTGAGCTGCTCGGATCAGGTACAATTTGGGGTTATGGCGTGATACCGCAGTCATGGTATATCGACAATGGTGGTTTTTATGCCAACAATGGAATGATGATCCTCCCCCCAATGGCCCTCATCACCGTAGGTGTGATCATCTGGGTACAGCGCAAAAGGGATACAGAACTTATTGAAGAAAATTAATATTTAACAGCATAGCATTATGCAGGAATTAATTAACATATTTATAAAGTCCATCTTCATCGACAACATGGTGTTTGCATACTTTCTGGGTATGTGCTCCTACCTTGCCGTATCGAAGACTGTAAAAACATCTGTCGGACTGGGGATCGCCGTGGTCTTCGTATTGGGGATCACCGTGCCGGTCGATTATCTGCTGAATGAATACCTGCTTGCCCCGGGTGCTCTGGCATGGCTGGATTCAAGCTTCATAGATGTCGACCTGAGCTTCCTCTCATTTATCATGTTCATCGCCGTGATTGCATCCATGGTGCAACTGGTGGAAATGGTTATTGAGAAGTTCTCACCCGCACTCTATTCATCACTGGGAATCTTTCTTCCACTCATCGCTGTGAACTGCGCCATCCTTGGTGGCTCACTCTTCATGCAGGAAAGGGAATACCAGAGCATAGCGGAAGCCACCTCTTTCGGACTCGGTTCCGGTGTGGGCTGGTTCATCGCTATCGTAGGTATTGCGGCCATCCGTGAAAAGATCCGCTATTCGAATGTTCCGGCTCCGCTGCGTGGACTCGGCATCACTTTCATCATAACCGGCCTTATGGGTATGGCCTTTATGATGTTCATGGGAATTCAACTTTAAAGAACAATCAAAAAGTATAAAAAATGCTTTTAGTCGGAATAGGACAAGTTATTTTAGCCAGCATCATTATCTTCCTGATCGTGATCATGTTCCTGGTAGCCATGCTACTGTATGCCAGGAAAAAACTCACCCCGCAGGGCGAAGTGAAGCTCACCATCAATAATGAAAAAGAACTGATAGTGAACCCCGGTTCAACAATACTGTCGACACTCTCTGCTGAGAAGATATTTCTTCCATCAGCTTGTGGAGGTGGCGGAACCTGTGCCATGTGTAAATGCCAGGTGTTTGAAGGTGGTGGAACCATTCTTCCAACAGAAGTTGGGTATTTTACTCGTAAGGAAGCACAGAACAACTGGCGCCTCGGTTGCCAGGTGAAGGTAAAAGAAGATATGAGCATCGCCATCCCACCGGAGATCTTCGGTATTAAGAAGTGGGAATGTGAAGTGGTATCAAACCGCAATGTGGCCACCTTCATTAAGGAGTTTGTGGTGAAGCTGCCGGAAGGCGAGAAACTCGACTTCCGCTCAGGTGGATATATCCAGATCGATGTGCCCAAGATCACTGTCGACTATAAGAATATGGACATTGATGAAGAATACAGGGAGGACTGGGATAAGTTCAAGATGTGGGATCTTCAGATGAAGAACCCTGAGCCTATCTTCCGTGCATACTCCATGGCCAACCATCCTGCCGAGGATAACATCATTATGCTGAACATCCGTATCGCTACACCTCCTTTCGACAGGAAGTCAGGTGGATTCATGAAAGTGAACCCCGGAATTTGCTCTTCCTATATTTTCGACAGGAAACCCGGCGACAAGGTGACCATCTCAGGCCCTTACGGCGAATTCTTTATCAAGGATACACAACGTGAGATGATGTTCATCGGTGGTGGCGCAGGAATGGCCCCCATGCGTTCACATATCTTCGACCTGTACAAAACCCGTAAGACCGATCGTAAATCTACCTTCTGGTATGGCGGACGTTCACTCAGGGAACTCTTTTACGTGGACGAATTCAAGGAACTGGAAGAGAAGAACCCTAACTTCAAATTCAATATCGGCCTGTCAGAACCGGTACCGGAAGATAACTGGAAAGGATATACAGGCTTTATCCACCAGATCGTAATGGATGAGTACCTGAAGAATCATCCCGAGCCGGAAGAAATAGAATACTACCTCTGCGGACCTCCTATGATGAACGATGCCGTTCTCAAGATGCTCGATGACTACGGCGTTCCTGAGGAGATGATCGCATTTGATGACTTTGGGGGGTAGAGCCAACAACCTTGATGGAAACTGTCATTCTGAGGAGTCCCGAGTACTCGGGACGACGAAGAATAAATCTCGTACTGCAGTTCGCCAGCAGCTGCTTCCTATTTGCTATTCTCATGAAGCTGTCAGGCTCCTCCACATTTGACATACGAATTCGATACTTTTCCTTCCTCTCCCGATCACTCGGGATCGTCAGGATGACAATTTTTATCTAAGAACCTGGTAATGTATCTGCCTGTTATAA
>JAOZTN010000036.1:0-22948 GCA_029942245.1 Bacteroidales bacterium
GTAGTCGATTGACCGATGGGATATCAGATATAAGATGGGAAATCGTCTAATCTCCGCTCCGTTAGCTATCGGGGCCAAATTCGAAACAAATTCCAAGTTCCATGCAGCAAAAGATTGTACTTAGTAACCAAATAGTTTTTTTACGCTGAATTTTTTATCTCTGAGGTTCATCATCGGCCGCTCAAAGAAATAATACAGTAAGCTGGCAGAAACTATAACAGTGAACCAAAAAATAGCATATTTGATACTGCCATCTGCCGGGCTGGTGATAGGAAAGTTCTTATTGATAAGCTGTACCACACACGAAAGGTTTATCAGATACATCGAGTAGGATATCAGACTGATATGGGTCATGGCCTTGCCAAAGTATGTTTTGAAGCGCTTAATTGAATCGGCATACGGTAACAGAAACATTGCTCCGATAGTGATACAATTGAAGAAGAATGTTTTAGCAAAGAAATCGTTTGGTTCTTTAGGAATGTAGAGGGTCCCTTCAATAATCACCAGCCCAAGGATGAATAAGGGCAGGGTATACTTTTTCCAGAATGAGTCGTAGTAGAATTTCACCCAGGCAGCCAGCACACCATAGATTATAGTATCCAGACGCATTATGACTACTTTCCTGAACTTATTGTCCCACCAGAAAAAGTCGACCTGCTCACTTGACTGGGTAATCCGGTATATAAGGGGAAATATTATCAGAATGAGAATGACAATAAGAATTCCGTGTTTTGATGGGAATAATTTCAGAATGAAAAAGATGCAAAGGGGGGTGATGATATAAAACCACTCTTCAATTGACAAACTCCAGGATTCCCAGAAGAAACCTATGAATGGTTGACTGAAATTTTGCAGGAAGAGGAAGAACTTAAAATTGAATTGCGTGAAATCTCCGTCGATAATTGCAAATTTTACAAAGAACACATTCACAAGCAGGATCAGGTAATAATTAGGCAATGTCCTGAACCATCGTCTTTTCCAGAAGTTGGAGATATCCTTTAATTTTAACTTGTAGTTGTTTTTATGGATAATCTTAAGCAGTATACCTCCGATCAGGAACCCGCTCAATACAAAAAATAATTCTACACCATCAGTGAGCTTTATCCATGGAAAATCCTCCAGGAGTGTTCCTTTTAGCATATAAGTGCCATGTGTAAGCACTACCAGGATTATGGCAACGGCACGATACACGTCGAGGCCGTAGATTCGTTTGTTGTAGTCCATGGAAAATCTAATGATCCTTATTAGGGACATAAAAATACGGAAATTACCGGGAAGTGAAAGAAGTGTTGAACTTAGGATTTTGAATTGTTTTCCAGATGATTGCTCGATTTGTTCCTTCGAATATCGCTCAATCGCCCAATCTCTACAGGTCTTTCCACCGCTGCACCTCCAGCTCAATCTGCTCAACGTCCCCCCAGTGATACGTGCGGTTTTCAATATCCTCGCCATTCTTGTCAACTTCCACAGAATCCCAACTTCCACGTGTGATCTTGAATTCAAGCATATTACCCTGCCGGGGAATGGTGATGAAATAATGACCCATATCAACACGATTGAATTTCCAGTCTTCCCGGCCCGGATGCCAGTTGTTAAAATTTCCAGCTATGTAAAGCTCGGCATCTTCCGGGGTATTCTCCGGGTAATCTGCCACCCAAATTGTGAGTTCCCCACCCAGAGGTATCGAAAGATCAGCCCAGTTCCAGATTGATACAACTACAATATCGGACGACTTCTCCCTGTTTAGAACGCGGTTTTTGATCTCATAACCGTAACTGTCTTTTTCAACAGTATTCCAATTACCACGTGTAAACTTATATTCAGTGCCGTATGCACGCAAAGGCAGGTTAACGAAATACTGGCCTTTGCTGTTTTTTTCCAGTCGCAGATTGCCGTCATGCGGGTACCAGTCGTTGATCTCACCAACGAAAAATATAGATTCGCTCTCCGGTGTATTTTCAGGTATTCCTTCCACCAGGAGGGTGATCATGTTGTCCCTGGCTTTCTCGAGATCCTGCCATGACTTAACCTCAACAAAAAGCGTATCAGCCTCACCAAATCGAATGGAGCGTGGTTTGATCTCCCTGCCCAGTCCATCAGCTTCACTCCTGTTAAGGCTCCCCCTGGTAATTTTAAATTCGATAGCCTCCAGGTCGCCCGGCCTGTATATTGTAAGCATCGGCAGCTTCAGATCATCATCCTGTATGAAAGTATATTCTTCTCCTGAAATATCCCAGCTATTAATGTTTCCTGCCAGTTTGAATATTGCATCTGCAGGAGTATTTTCCGGAAGTGAAGAAAGGACGATGGTGATCTGATCGCAATCTACGGGCTCGAGATCTGACCAGCTATAGATCGACATTGAAATGATCTCATCATCACCGCTATAGGTAAGGCTCCTGTTATCCATTTCGTATCCACAATTGTCCTTTTCCACCGTGGTCCAGTCACCACGCGTAAACTTAAATTCCATTTCTCCAATCCCCAGCGGCAGGTCGATGTACAGGAGCGAATCGCTTAGACGGTTTAGCCTGTAGCTCTCGTCACCGGGATCCCAATTGTTGAAGTCACCGGTGATATAAATCTCAGCATTTGGAGGAGTGTTTGATGGCAATTGCTGCACCTCTACCCGCATTTGATAGCATGACGACAGCATGATTATCATCCCGATTATAAATAACAGATATTTGAATGTATTTAATTTCATTGTTAGTTATTACGGCCGGTTTACTGATCCAACCATTCTAAAAAATCTTTCGCCCTTGCCCGGCTTACAAGTACTTGTTCTTCCTCAGCAGGCTCCAGCTCAATTAGCAGACGGCTGTTAAAGTACTTACTTGTTTTTTTAATGGCTGAAAATGTAACGATAAAAGTCCTGTTCAGACGAAAAAAACTGCGCGGATCAAGCATCCCTTCCAATTGCTCCAATGTATGCTCAATGATATATTTATGGCCGTCTTTAGTCACCAGAAATACAATATTGTCGTCAGCTTTGAAGTATGCTGCCCTTCCTACATCAATACTTTTGATCTGGTCCCCCAACTTGACCAGGAACCTGTTCTTATAGTTCCCGGACCCCATCTGTTGAAGGAGTTGCTTTAAATGCCCTTCGTTTATAGCTGTTTGCCCGCCCCACATGTTCTTTTTCATTTTATTGAACTTATTCAGTGCTGAGTCCAGGGCTTCTGCCTTTACAGGTTTCAACAGGTAATCAATACTGTTAAGTTCAAATGCCTTGATGGCATATTCATCATAGGCAGTAGTGAAGATCACGGCGGATCTCAAATCTATTTTACTAAAAATATCGAAGCTTAAGCCATCAGCCAACTGTATATCGAGGAATACCAGGTCAGGGTGCGGATTATTCGCAAACCATTCGATGCTTTCTTCCACCGAGTCTATCCTGGCAAGGCATTCAAACTCTTGCCCCGATCTTTCCATGAGCCTGAGCAGTTCCTGCTGTGCATAAGGTTCGTCTTCAATAATTACGATCTTCATATTATCGGAATTTTAACCGTGAATACATTATTTGCAGTGCTGATTATTATCTTTTCTCCGCATAGGCTTTTATAGCGGCTGTTAATATTTCGGAGGCCCATACCATTTCCATCTTCTGTAATGGCTTTTTCCTGCATGGGGTTCTCCACGATTATAAACTTGTTGTCGCTAAATATTTTGATCTCCAGGGGTTTTTTAGAGGAAACTATGTTATGCTTGACTGCATTTTCGATGAGCAATTGCAGCGTAAGCGGAGCTATTTTCCTTCTCAGTAGATCGTCTGCAATTTGAATCTCAACCTTTAATTTTTTTTCGAATCTTAGCTCCAGGAGAAAAATATAGGATTCGATAAAGGAGAGCTCTTCACGAATGTCGATAAGCTCCTTATGCCTGTTGTCGAGCACATGCCTGTAAACATCAGATAACTTTCGGATAAACTCCGCTGACCTGTCAGCATCTTCATATACCAATGATGACAGCGTGTTCAGGCTATTGAACAGAAAGTGCGGGTTGATCTGGGCCTGCAGCATTTCAAATTCAAACTCGGCACTTTCCTTTTTGTATTTTTCGGCTTCTGCCAGGGTATCCCGCCACTGTCTGAGCAGTATGATCCCAAAGTCTACGATGTTCATGAGAATGATCCCGACAAGAATGAACAAGGCTATTGTCAGCTCGTCGGAAAATAATATGAAGAGCCTGGCAGATACTAAATATACATATACCAGCCGGATTCCCGTGAAGATGAGAATGCCAACAGTCCAGTAAGACAGTATTTGCAAAAACAGGCGATATACAGGCTGCTTATCCCATGCGGCTGCTCTATCCAGGCGGGATTTAAGGTGGTATATAATTTCTATGAAAAGTACTGTGAGGATAATGGCCCCCATAAACCATTCAAAAGACTGGAAACCTTTGTAATACCGGTACTGAAGCTGGAATATAAGCTCGAGAAGACCGGCTCCCGCCAGTGCAAGAAGTATCGACGAGAGTAGTCGTTTCCTAAAGCTATTTAATACCATTTCAAACATGCATATACATTCTAACCAGTATAAGGCATTTTGTCAAAAATAGCCATTTTCCGGGCATGAATTCAAAGAACGAGGTGATAAGGAGGATTTCCGGGTATTTTAGTCCTTCTTTATAATGGTTTTCCGGATAACCTCTTTCTTGTTCCTAACAATAACATAGTCGTACTTTCCTGCTTTCAGCGTGCTGACGTCGAAGCCTATCCTGGCAATGTTTTCCTTTTTTAGCAAGTATGTGTAAAGTACAATGCCGCTTTCACTATAAATACGCAGTTTTACTTTGTCCTGCTCAGGTTTTACTACATGGAATTTTACGATGTTGCCGGGAAAGAGATTGATGCTTGCCTGGAAGGTTTTGTCAATTACAGGGCTTGTCGTTCTGTTGGTATCGGTATTATCAGCCCTCGAGTTCATAAACAAACCCATCATCAGGGCGATCATTGTGAGTGTCAGGATTCTTGTTTTCATGGCGTGTGGTGTTTAAGTTTATGCAGCTAAATTAGTGCGCCACCACGGCCGCGAAAAGTGATTTCGGGTGAAGTGTAGTTTAAGATGAGTGAAATGAACAAAGCGGGGAGTGAAATGACTGCCTGGCTGCTCTTTTGTGCTATGAAATTAATTTCCAGCTTATTGATGCATCCTTAGCCATGGACACCAATTTTTTAAACTCACTATTCACAAAGTTATTGGCTATGAAATTTGCCGGGTGGATGATGATGGGAATATCGAGGGTTTTGGCGTAATGAATGACATCTTCAAGCTTATTGAAAGTTTCCATGCGATATTCATTGTGGATCCAGAACATTGTTGGATAGAAATCTTTGTCTGTGCTTATATCGTCTGGCGAACCAATGATCTCATTTCCCAAAAAATATCTCAGTCCTGATTCCACTGACCATTTCTTATATAATTCAGGCTCGTAAGGCGCGTAGTGATTCTTGCCCAGCTTGATGTCACCTGATCCATGCTTTGTAAAACTCGATATTTCTGTACCTGATAGTCTTGTTCGGAAGCGTTCCAGTTCATCATTGAAAGCATTCAGACTTCTGGTGTTTTCAGCATGGAAGCCGATCTGGTGATTTCCCTCTTTCAGAAGAGACAGAATCTTCTTGTCCGGGAGGGTGCAATTTCTGAAATAGAATACGCCTTGTATCCCATTCAAATTACAATATTCGATCAAAGATTCGGCAGGCTTTAAATAGCCTAAGCAGCTTATTGCAGGAAACCAATAATCTTCCCTGAGTTTGCTTGTAACTTTTTGAAGAATAGTATTCCGCCCATATGGCTTGTCAACATCAACTCTTAGTATTAAACCCATCTTTATTTGTTAATGTATAGACGAACCCCATATCGTCGGAGGAAACTGATAAATTGTTTTATTTCAGCTGCTTTGTTGCCATTCAGGAATATGCTTAGCCTGTTATAATCCAGTATCGATATTTTCCCTTTGAGGGAGGGATCAAGTTTATCGACAGGGATGTTGATCAGGATCAGAAGGTCTTTACCGGAAGCTTCATCCGGTCTGTCGATAAGTATTCTCGACTTATTAAAGACCAGCATTCCGTCTTCCATCTGAGACTCTGTGCCATCCTTAAATTTCAAATAAGAGGCGTATTCTGTAAGGATCTTTTCGAAGCGTTCTTTCTTTTTAGTATTATCGAAGTCTATCTTCTTAATCTCTTTTGCCGGACTTCCTCCTGCCAGGGTATTTGCCTCAATGCTTTTATTGATAAGTGAATTTGCTCCGATAATTGCATTTTCACCGATCACTACATTTGGCAGGATAAATACTCTCCAGGGCAGCCAGACATTATCTTCGATCTTTATGGGACCGAAATTGACCGGGCCTCCATCAACAAAATTACTCCATACACCATGTGTGAACATTAAGGTGTGCCCACCGATACCAACATGTTTGCCGATGGTGATCCCTTCACCTGCATCAAGCCAGCAATAAGGGAAAATACGGCTGTGGTCACCAATGGTGATCCCTGCATTTTCGGTAAATTCGGAGCTTATGACGCTGGCAGGTGCGATATGCACATAGTCTGAAATATTCACTTTCAGTGTTTTGATCATTGCGAGTGGCTTGATAACAGTGTTCTCACCAATCTTTAAGTACCTCGCTTTTATATAGGTAAACGGACCAATCCTGGTGTTTGCCCCTATTTCAATTGTGTTGGAAACTATCAGGCTTCCGAATCTCAGCTTTGCTCCTTTGCCAATTTTATGACCTCCCAGGCGTCTGATGTTAACATGAAGGAAGGACGGGAGCAGTGCCAGAAGGATATTAGAAAATGTTTTCATGGATCCGGTTTAAACTTGATTTAAAGCTATCAATTGTATTATTTGCTTGAGTCTTCAGCCTCAGCCGCGGCCGCTTCAGCCTGCTGCATCTCTTCTTCAGATAGCCATCCACCGCCAAGGGCTTTGTAAAGCTCAATATATGAAGTAAGCAGATCCCGCCGTACGGTAGAAAAACTGAGCTGGGCATCAAAAGACTGTCGCTGAGATTCGAGTACCTCAAGGTAGCTGGTTACTCCTTTGGAGTACCTTTCGTCGGAGAGCATTTCTGCATTTTTTGCTGCAATCATTCGGGCCTCATGAGCGATAAGTTCCTCTTTCAGTGTTTCTATGCTGATGAGGGCATCCTCCACCTCTTTGAAAGCCTGTATTACAGTGAATTCATACTCAAGCCTTGAGGCTTCAGCCATGTATCGCTGCATCTCAACCCTTCGCTTGTTCTTTCCAAACTGGAAGAGGGGCCCAAGCAAGGTTCCGCCTACCGACCAGGCCATGCCGCCGCTTGTGAAGGATGAAAGCTCATTGCTGGCTCCCCCAAGTAAACCGGTAAGGCTGATCGATGGAAAGCGCATCGCTACTGCGACACCTATCATAGCGTTTTCTTTCATGTAATCGGCCTCTGCCTGGAGGATATCAGGCCTTCTCTCCAATAACTGAGAAGGCAGTCCGGTGGGAATCTCAGGCGGATATTCCTGGTCGTATAAGCGAGTGCCAACGATGATAGAGTCAGGGACCCGCCCAAGCAGTATGCTTAGTGTACTCTGATCATAAGCTATGTATCTTTTGTAAACAGGCACTGCTGCAGCTGCAATAGCTTCCTGTATCTGTGCCTGATTCAGATCTATTTCAGGAACGGTACCATAATCAAAGCGGGCCTGGATGATCTGGGTTCCGCTGTCCCGTGAAATGAGTGTACTCCTTGATATCTCCAGTTTGGATAAATCATCAAGCAACTGAAAATATGTACTGACTACTGACGTGATCAGTGTCATCTGTGTCATGCGCATGGCATACTCCGAAGATAAAAGCTCTGCCTTTGCGGCTTCCGTCGAACGACGGTATTTACCCCAGAAGTCGATCTCCCACACCAGTTCAGGAAAAGCATAGAAGTTACTGCTTGGCTGGTCTGCTTTTACGCCTGAAAAGTTGCCCCTGGAGGCGCCGGCAGCAACGTTGACAGTGGGTAGGGCATCTGCTCTTGTATATCCTACATTGGCCCTGGCTGCTTCAACCCTTGCAGCTGCCTGAAGTACATCTTTATTCTCTTCAAGCGCAATGGCGATAAGGGTGTCGAGTACAGGGTCGTCAAACATATCCCACCACATCAGGTTTACGACCGTATCGGTAATATCTTCATCAAAGCGGAATACCTCAGGGTTATTGAGTTCAGGCTGCTCATAATCGGGGCCGACCTTACATCCTGCCAGGTAAACGATGAGGGCAAGAACAGATAATAAGATAATGCTTCTTTTCATAGCAATACTTTTATTCACTTTCTACTTTTTCTTCAGCAAGCTTTCTCTTCTTTTCGTAGCCTGCTATCTTTCCGATGAAAACAAACAACATAGGGTATAGGAATATGCCCAGAAGAGTTGCTATCGTCATCCCTCCAAACAATGCCACTCCCATTACTTTTCTGGCTTCAGCACCTGAACCGCTGGCAATTACTAGCGGAAAAACACCAAAAATGAATGAGAAAGCGGTCATCAGGATTGGTCTGAACCTGGATTTAGCTGCGCTGATGGCTGCTTCAAATAATGTCACGCCTTTTTTAAATTCTTCGTTTGCAAACTCCACGATAAGGATGGCATTTTTTGCAGCCATTCCAATTAGCATGATAAAGGATATCTGGGCAAAGATGTTGTTTTCGAATGAGGGGCTGATCAAACGCGCCACCCATAGGAAGAATATGGCACCGAAGATGGCGAATGGGGTCCCCAGGAGGATGCTGAATGGCAATGACCAGCTCTCATACTGAGCCGCAAGGATCAGAAACACAAAGATCAGCGAAAATGTCAGGATAATCCCCAGGGAGCCGGATGCTTTCTTTTCCTGGAACGACATGGCATTCCACGCATAAGACATATCTTCGGGAAGAAGCTCGTTGGCAACCTCCTCGATAACACTCATAGCCTGAGCAGAAGTATATCCTGCTTTAGGGGTGCCGGTTACTTCTGCCGAACGAAACAGATTGAACCTTGTTGTATAATCGGGACCTACTATACGCTCAATATTAGTAAGTGTGGCGAGAGGTACCATATTACCATCTTTATTCATAATAAAGAAGTTGCTGATCTGTTTCTCATCAACACGATACTGCGGTTCGGCTTGAATATACGTTTTATACAGGCGTCCAAATCGCGTAAAGTCATTCACATACGTCCCTCCCATAAATGCTCCTATAGTCGTATAGAGGTCGTTAAGGGAGACACCTAATTTTAAGGCTTTTTCGCGGTCAATATTCATAAAACGCTGAGGCACGCTAGCCTGGAAAGCTGTAAATGCGCCTCCTATCTCTGGCCTGGCATTTATCGCCTGGATGAACTTCATAGTGTGCAGGGCGAGATAATCCGGGCTGTTACCTCCTTTGTCCTGTATCATGATACTGAACCCTGATCCATTTCCCAGGCCGGGAATGGCGGGAGGCCCGAAGGCAAACGCCTGGGCACCCTTAACCCTGGCAGCAAGGTCCATGTTCAAGCGCTGAACGATCTCTGTTGCCGTTGCACTTCTATCGCCCCATGGCACAAGCGAAATAAATTGAAGTCCGCTGCTGGGTGAATAGGAAGAGGAAAGCAAGCTATAACCGGTAACATTGGTGTTGAATTGCACTTCGGGATAGGTCATAAGAATCTCTTCCACCTGCTTCGCTATTTCATCAGAACGCTGTAGAGATGAGGCATTGGGCAATTGCATGTGTATGAAAAAATACCCCATATCTTCTTCCGGAATAAAACCTCCGGGAACAAGCTTCAGAAATACCCCGGCACCTACACTCATAATGAGGATGAATATAACTGAGCGCTTAATTTTTCGTGTTACTACATTGGTGAAACTCATGTATGAGCCTGTAGTTTTATCCATCCCCTTATTAAATTTACCAAAGAACCATCCAAGGGGTCCTCTGTATGGCTTGGGTTCTTTAAGCAACAATGAACACAGGGCAGGACTCAGGGTCAGTGCATTTATCGAAGAAACGATTACAGAGACAACGATCGTGATTGCAAATTGCTGGTAAAGCAAACCAGTAATTCCTGCCATACCTGCAACCGGAATAAAAACTGCAATCAATACAAGGGTAGTGGCAATTACCGGTGCCGTTACCTTACGCATGGCATCAATCGTTGCTTCTTTTGCCTTCATGCCTTTGGCAATATTAACCTGTACAGCTTCAACAACAACAATGGCATCATCAACAACAATACCGATAGCCAGCACAAGGCCCAGCAGAGAAAGTACGTTAATGGTAAATCCGAGTATCGGGAAGAAGAGGAAAGCACCTATCAGTGATACCGGAATGGCAAGGGTTGGAATAAGTGTAGCCCGCCAGTCTTGGATGAAAATGAAAACTACAAGGATCACAAGTGCCAATGCAATGAAAAGCGTGATAATAATGTCTTTTATTCCGGCAGTAATAGGTAAGGTTGAGTCAAGGGAAACATCGTATTTGATGCTCTCAGGAAAGTTTTGGGCCAGAATATCCATTTCAGTAGTAACCTGCTGAGCAAGATCAACGGCATTTGATCCGGGAGCCTGATATAAAGCAACAATAGCACAGGTTTCTTTGTTCAGGCGTGTGAATGAATTATAGGTTTCAGTACCAAGGTTTATAGTGGCTATATCTTTTAGTTTAACCTGGGAACCATCGGATTGTGTCCGAATAACGATCTCGCCAAATTCCTCAGGTGAGTTAAACCTGTCGGGAAGGCGAACGGTATATGTAAATTCAGTTCCGGGAGGAGCCGGTTCTGCACCAAACCTTCCACCTGGGGCGATCAAATTTTGTTCATTGATTGCATTCACAATTTGCGGTACCGTGATGCCCATCTGGGCCAGCCTGTCGGGTTTGACCCATATACGCATGGAATAGTCGGATGCCCCCATGACAGTAACACGTCCGATACCTTTTATACGGGCCAGTTGGTCTTTGATATTGATCAAGGCATAATTACCAAGGAATTCCTGACCATATCGCCCATCAGATGTGAGTGTAACGATCATCAGAATATTGGGTAATGATTTTTCTGTTGTTATCCCGAATTTTGTTACTTCAGCAGGAAGTTTAGCTGATGCTGCTGAAACCCTGTTCTGTGTTAGAACGGTGTTCATGTCTGGGTCGGTACCTACGTCAAAGGATACATCAATCAACATTGTGCCGTCGTTGGAATTGGTTGATTTCATGTAGATCATGTTATCAACACCATTGATCTGTTGCTCCAGAGGGGTGGCCACAGATTCCTCAACAGTGATGGAATTGGCACCGGTATAAGTACCCCTTACCTGTACAATGGGGGGCGTGAGGTTGGGGTATTGTTCAATGGGCAGGCCTATCAATGATACTGCTCCAACAATGACAATAATAATTGCAATAACCATAGCAACAATAGGCCTGTGGACGAAAAAATTTCCTTTACTTTCTGCCATAGCTATTTAGATTGCTGTTTGGTTTTGCTCTCGAATTCGATGATTTCCGGTTCAATGATCATTCCTTCCCCGACTTTCTGAAGTGCATCAATGACTACTTTGTCACCTACTTCAAGCCCTTCGTTTATCAGGCGATAATCGCCGAGCGAGGGCCCTGAAGTGATTTGCCTGGATTGTACCATATTGCTGTCGTTCACAACATATACTGAGTTTAAACCCTGTAGCTCCATAATACATCGCTGAGGAATTAAAATGGCATCTTCAACCAGGCGTATAGCTATTTTTACCTTTGCATAGAGGCCCGGACGAAGGATCAGTTTGGGGTTTGGGAAATCGGCCTGGACAAGGATAGAACCAGTAGTTGGATCAATTCCACGATCGATAAAATCAACCAGACCCTTATGCTCATATACGGATCCGTCAGACAGGATGATCTGTACATTTGGTGTTTGTTCCTTTAACTGGGTGGTTGGCTCTTCTATCATTGCCTCCAGACGTGCAAGATATTCCCTTGACATGTACAGGTAATCCGACTCGGTGAGAAAGAACCTTACTTTTATATGATTAGTTTCTGATACTGTGTTGAGGATTACCGGATTAGGGTCTCTTCCTACAAAATCACCCACCCGGGCTTTAGTCATCCCAATAATACCATTGATGGGGGAATATATTTTACAGTACCCCAGCTCTATTTGAGCTGATCTCAGGTTGGCGTTGGCGGCTTCAACAGAAAAAATATAAGCATCATACTGTGCCTGCGATGCATCCAGATCACTTTTACTCACTGCATTCATTTCTGCAAGCGGTTTGATTCGGTTCAGATCACTTTCAGCTTTTACCATCATGGTTTTAGTAGCAGCAAGTTCGCTCTGCTGTGCATTCACCTTGGCTTCAAAGGGAAGGGGGTCAATGGAATATAGCAGCTGGCCTTGCTTTACTTCAGTACCTTCATCAAAGTGTATACCTTCAAGGTAACCTTCAACCCTGGCGCGGATCGGAATGTCCTTTTCACCGTAAATCTCACCAACAAATTCTCTATAGATGGGCACATCATCAGTAATTACCTCGACAACAGTGATCTTTTGAGGTGGGGCAACAGCTTGCTTTTCACTGCCACATGACACCCATATTAATGAGCTGAAGATGAGAATAATAAAAAGCATTGAAGAAAATAAACGCATAAAGCCATAGTGTTTTAAGTTAATCCTGAACGATAAACAAAGATAATGTTTCGTGAGTACTTCACACTATCCCTATATAAATGTTCTAAACATTGACTTTTGTTGCCTTTTCAAAGGGGGCATCCCTATCAAATAAATAGCGGTATGTGATGTGTGTTTTGTAGATCTTCGAACCAATTTGTTCACACACTTTCATCATGGTTGGATTGAAGTCGCCGATCCAGTTCAATTCCAGATCAGTATATTGGAAGCCCGGCTTAGAAGCTAACCTGGCGAAATTAACAACCAGCCCGCCTTCAACACCTTTACCCTGGTGTTCAGGTACAACCCCAAATAATCTTCCAATAATTCGGGTAACCTTCCTGGTACACTTGATCTTATATAGCAAGCTTAATTTATGAAACAAATTCAGTTGTCCTTTGAAATTCTTTGTTATCTGTGAAATATCCTGCATCATGATAAAAAAACCGATTGGTTCTCCCTTATAGTAGGCGATATGAACCAGGCGCTTATCCATGATGGGTTTCATCTGCTTGAGCAAGGCCAGTGAATGTACCTTTGTGATCTTTGAGATCCCCGGGAACCTGGCCCAGGCAGCATTGAAGATGATCATGAAGTCTTCAGCGATCTTTTCAGTTTTTGATTTATCGAAAATCTCAAATGTGTAGTCAGGGTTTTCAGATAACCTTTTGGCTTTCTCATGGATCTCCGGGCTTAATCCCTCTGTTTCAAAGGTGCGGTGGTAGGTGTACTGGTTAAAATAGTTTTTAAAGCCATATGCTTCGAAAAGCTCATTGTAATATGATGAATTATAGGGCATATTGTACAAAGGTTCGTAAAACCCATCTGCAAGACAGCCCCAGAAACTGTCGCGTTCACCGAAATTAACAGGCCCGTCCATGGCCTCCATTCCCCTTTCTGCTAACCACCCTTTGCAGGCATCAAATAAGATTGATGATGCATCCGTATTATTAATGCAATCGAAAAATCCCAGACCGCCGGTCGGCTGATTATTCTTGTTGGCAGTTTGTTTGTCGTAGAAAGCGGCCACGCGTCCAACAACATGCTTTTGTTCGTCTTCGAGTATCCACCTTATTGCATCTCCCTGCCGAAACTTCTTGTTCTGCTCAGGATCAAAGATCTTTTCTATGTCAGAATCCAGCGGTCGGCTCCACCTGGGATCATCATGATATAAGTGTGCCGGGAAATCAAGAAAGGCTTTAATAGATTTTTTTTCTGAAACTGCTTTTAAGGTAAATGAATTCATTTCCGATAATACTATAGTAATGGTTAATTATAATGTAGAAAGGGTTTGACAGAAATCTTCAATTGCTTTTGGGAAAATGGCCCGCTCGGCAACCAGCTGTCGGTTTGATATAAAGATCTTTTGAGCATCCCCTTGAAATGCAAGGATAGTATCAGCACGCGTATCTTCCTTCATGATGATGCCATTTATTCCATCTGTCACCCAATCCCTGTTGTCGGGGAGGTCAGAGACCAGGGGGATGCAGCCAAACGACATGGCTTCAATCAGTGAAACAGATAAAGCATCTGAAGAGAGTATAGAGAAGTAGAAACGTGATTTTCGGTAATAATCGTTTTGCTGGTCAGGCGAAATAAATCCAACAAAGTCTACAGATTCTTGCATGCCAAGCTCTTCACTTAATTTAATAAGTTCACTTTTGAGAGGCCCCACATTGGCGATCACCAGACGGGCGTCTTTGTTTGCATCTCTTAGCTTCGAAAAGAAATGAAGTACCCTGTCGATGTTTGAATTCTCGTTCAGGGTCCTGTTTGAAAAGAAAAGATTCGGGTCTTTTATCTCACAGCTGGCTTCAGGAATTTCCTGTAATCCGAATGGGAAGGTAGTAGTGGGAGTGGAGGTCAGATCACCAACAATTTTGGTAACAGCTACGGAGTCGCTGGTAATCAGGTTCGCAGCGTTCAGGGCGAATCGTGTAATGCTTTTATAAAACTTATTTCTGAAAGGGGTCACAAGGATATCTGTTCCCCAGGCAGTTTGGATCAAGACAAACTGCCGTCCCGATAATTTTTTTGACAGGGCAGCCAGGACACCATAGCTGGTGATGTAATGGGCATTCAGATAATCTGGCTTAATCTTTCTCAGGATCCTGATCAGGGGGATTAACATCCTGAGAAACTTAACATTTGTACCGGATTCAGCGATCCTAAGATTAAAAGTGAAAATACGCTCATCAGGAAGAAAGTCCTTTGCCTCAGGGCTGATGCCTTTGGACGAGACCAGGTAAACTTCAAAGTACCTGCTCAGCTCTTTGGCCCATTTGATGGTATGCGGACTTTCGCAATCGCCTATGATGAGATACTTCTTCATTTTTGACCAAGGTGGGTTTTGAATATTTCTCTGATCCTGACAAAGTCTCTATCGTTGAGTTGCCTGTGAACTGTTACCGGGAGGTTGATCATCCGTTCACTAACGGACTCACCTACCGGGCAACTACCATCAATATAGCAATATCGAAGGCTCCCTTTTGGATGCACAACATCATTAAACCACTCTCCTGCAACAACTCCAGATCTCTTCATCTCTGCTTTTATGGCATTGATTTTTTTCATTGGAACCGATGATTCGAATAGTACAGGGTACCTGACAAAATTATAACGGTTTGAGTAATATTGCCGGATGCCGGGAATGTCTTCAAGGGTTTGGGCATACTTCTCACAGAGGCTATTTTTTAATTGGTTGCTTGCTTCAATTTCACGAATCTGAAGATAAACCAGGTAAGCAAAATACGGAGAAAGCTTCACGGGATAATTTTTGGGCATCTCGCCCTGTAGTTCTGCCGGGGGTGATTTATAAAGTAGCCCGGTGATGTACAATCCGCCAGTCATCCATTTTTTCAGGAAAGCATTACAGCGAGAAGAAGAAAAAAGGTGAATCTTTAGTGATAGGAGAATCCGAAAGTTTGCCATCCATGGGAAATAGGGTAGCTTGTCATAGTATTCAGCAAGCCGTTTCCTGAGATCTTCATCATTAACGAGAATAATGCCACCAGTCCCGCTGGTAAGCGGTTTAGAATATTCCAGGCTGAAGAAAGAGGCATCGCCCAGGGTCCCTGCTTTACGGCCATGCTTGTCCACGGAGCCGAAGGTATGAGCAGCATCCTCAATGATCATGATCCCGGGAAAATCCCGTTTGAAGTCTTCAATATATTCACAGGTGATGCCATAATTATGTGTGAAAATGATAGCCTGCGTATTGTCATTGATGGCATCCCTGAGGAGGTCGGGGTTGATATTTAAATTTTCTTCTTCTACATCGATATATACTGCTGTAAGACCGGCATATTTAATAGCGTTTGTAACAACCACACAGGTGTAACCGGCTACAATAACTTCATCCTTTCCAGCAGATTTATCTACCATAAAAAGGGAATACAATCCCATCCTGGCAGCACCAAATAAAAATACAGAGTTTGGGTCCACTCCAAAATATGAGGCAGTTTCATCTATACAAAGCTGCACAAGTTTTTTTGGCTTATAAGATCGGACCCACACCCATAAAAAACGAAAAAAGTGCTTCGTCCTGAGTGCATTACAGGTGAAAGCAGTCTTAATCATTTTTGTCTAGTTTTTTGATTTGTTTACAGGGCGAACCACCGTAAAGCCATCCGCTTTCGAGCTTGCCTTTTACAAGAGAATTTGCAGCTACGAACACGTTGTCCGCGATCTCTGTACCGGGCAGGATAATAGAATGAGTGCCAATAACAACATTATTACCAATTTTAATGTCGCGCTGATCTAAGTTATTCATGAAGGGTGGCTCATCATTAGAAAAGATAGCTGAGGAGCAGTAAAAAGCACAAAAGAGTCCGATGCCAACATCATTCCCAATGGTCAGTGTTTGATTCTCTATCAAGAAATACGCATAGGGCGCAATATGTGATTTATTCCCTATCGAGAACCGGCCTTTTTTACCCATATAGATACTGAGCTTTTTATAAAGAACTGTTTTGCTGCCAATAGAAATATTTCTATGGCATCTGAAATCTGATCTATAGTGAATGAGGCTCCCATTGGCAATTTTCACGCCCAGAAGAATATTATATATTGTATACGTTTTATTTATGCCATATCGAAAAATCCTTATCATAACGTTGGATGTTAATAGGCCGCTTTTTCTTTAATACCGGCAAATTTGTAAAACAAAAATAAGCTAAAGATCAATAATGTGCCACAGAGGATGCTCATCAGGGTGAATGTGAGGTAAACATCACCTCTTGTACCTCCGATAGCGATGGCTGTTACTTTGAGGCCCACGTCAGCAATGGAGAGCAGCATTCCCTGCCATTGTTTGTTCATGATCACGGTGATACAGGATACCGGTGTTGCTATGAAGTTCAGGAACAGCCAGGGCGAGATAATGCTGGCAATTTCTCCAGCCATTACCCATTCTTCGCCGAATACAAATTCGAAAATCGGGGGACCCCAGAAAAATAATACTGTAAAGATGGGCAGCCCGATCACAAAGAGGTTACGGTAGATTCTCAGCACCATTGGCTGAATGGCCTGTCCTTCCTGCAGGGCTTTGGTTGCCTTTTGATAAAATACCTGGTAAATGGAGTATCCGATCAGGGAAGCCGGGGCCGTTACCAGCCTGAAGGCAAAGGCATAGGAACCGAGGATCGCCTTGTTGAAAAAGGCCATGATCACATATACGATGCCTTGATCCTGCAGGGATCCAATAAAGGCATGTGGGGTGTTAATGCGTAAGAAATTCTTGTATTTCCTTGCATTTTGCATGATGAGGTGCCTGGAAACGTCTCGGGTCAATTCTGAATAATTGCTCAGTGTTTTCCAGGCTAGTACACTGGCTGCTACTATTTGTGCCAGGATATACCCCGCAATTAGTCCTACAGCCCCTGTCCCGGCAAAGCCCATGCCGAGGTTGGTGCCTACCATTGCCGTTGATTGTGAGATGCGGCTGGCTGCATTCCGCTTAAAGGTTTTGTGCCTGGTCGACCAGTAGTTAAAGGTATTATAGAGCCCTGTAGAAAGGACGACTACCGGAATAAAATATAGCCAGTTTTCTATGCCTGGATCATCAAAGAAGCCTGCAATGAAACCTTTCAGGAAAAGTATCAGCACAAGGGTAATGAGCGATGTAAACATTGTAAGGATCACAGAAAGGGCAAGAAGATTGCTCGCATCCCTTTTCTCTTCAGGGAGCATGATGGCCAACTCGTACCTGCCGGTGGCGACCACAGAGATCACAATGCTGATGGCCATAAAGAGGGCAAGCACACCAAAATCATCGGGGGAGTATAAACGGCTGAGGATGGGGGACACCAGGATAGGAATGGCCTGGGCGATCGCAGTCCCGCTCAACAGGGTTCCTACGTTCCTCATAAACTCCGATCCATGAAGCTTCTTGAAAAGAGGATTGGTGTTCAACATCATATCAAATGTACTAAACTTATATTAGTGGAAGCTTAATCAAAAAGGGTGTTGAGCTTTTCTGCTACATCATCGAAGTCAGGGTCGATATCAAAAATCATGGTAGGCTTCAGATAGTACAGTTCATTTTCTTTTTTGAAACGTTCCTCACCACCACCGGTAATATTCAGCATGATGAGGGCATCCTTGTCTATGCTTCCATCTTTTACAGCATTGATGAGCGTTGCTGTGGCAATAGCTGCTGCCGGATGAATATCGATTCCTTCGGTTTTTTCAAATAATGCCGCGGCTTGAATGGCCTCTTCATTGGAAGCGAGCAGCACATCGCCACCGGCATCTTTCATGGCATCGTATAGCCCACCTTTGATCCCGTATGGAGGCTTCCTGTTTGAGAGCACCTTAGCAAGGATCTCTATGACCTGCTCGCGGGCCAATTCATCAGCAAAGGGAAGCATTTCTCGTGAATCTGCTTTCCATGCGTCATAAATGGGGGTAAAGGGTTTGTTCTGTGATACCATTAATTTCATCTTCCGCTCACCGAAACGACCATCCTTTATAAGGCGGAGGTTCGCCTCCCAGGCCGCTATTGCTCCTGTGCCGCTTCCTACGGCCTGGAAATAATATTCCGGGATCTCACCAATGGTGGTCACGGCGGAGAGGACAGTGGTTCCCATACCATCGCGGCGGGCAACATTTTTCGCACCACCCTCAGGAATAAATTTATCAAGTTTACATGCCAGGTTAGAGAGGTGGATGGCATCGAAATAATCGCTGCCACTGCGTGAAATGATCAGCTTCACATGGTCTTTAATGGGCCTGTCGAACCATAATGCACCGATGTTGTCTTCCGGGACACAGAGCAGCAGGGGGATGTTGTTATCGGAACACACACGGGCGAAAGAGCGTGAGGTATTCCCTGCAGAAGCAACAACAAGGATCTTTTCCTGCCCCGGGTCCAGCCTGCCGCAAACCGAAAAAGCTTCAGTTTCTTTGAAAGAGCAAGTGGTCATCACGGCGCCTTTTTCCGGCCAGTATCCACTGAAAGTGATGTACAGGTTTTTAAGCCCTAAGTCTTTAGCCAGACCCTGGCTCTTATATGTTAGCGGTGCAGAGGAACCATCGAGCTCACGATTAATGGGCAGCCAGTCGGCAAAAGTGTACAATCCATGTTCCACTCCGCGAAGATGAAGTTGTTCCTTATCATATATGGCCCTTACAAAAGCGGGTCCTCCCTCTTCGGGCGGATCCAGTATCCATCCTTTGTCATCAAAAATACTTCCGGAAATCAGGGATTGAAGCTTATAATTTGTTTTCGCGGCAGCGCTCATAGCAGGGTCATTAATTAGCACTGCAAAAATAGGAAAAGATTGATTAATAATTACTACTGTCCGGGGAAAATGAACTACAACTCCTGGGGTGAGAAATCTCCTCACAAAGAATTATCCCAAGCCCTACTTTACTCAAATGTCGCAAAAATAAACACCACCGGGCATTTCACCAATTCAATTTAATTTTCCCCGGACACTACTGATTAATAATTCAGAATACCGGAACTCAGTCCGAACCGGGGCTAATATTGTTTTCAACATTATGTCGAGCTCTTGCTAATTTGTTAAAATTGAATTTAAATATTCCTCGTGGCTTGCCGCGAGGTTTCCTATTAAGCTCCCCTGACTTTCAGGGGAGATGTACCGCTTTTGCGGGACAGAGGGGTATTATAAAAATCTGCTTCCGCTTTTGAGGAATGAAATTGGGTTAATACCTCGTGGGCTTGCCCAGAGGATAATCAATTTCAAAGATTTTTTTATTTTATTATGATAAATATGTTCGTATTTATGGATATGAGTATTATATTTACAATGAATTAATAAATTTTTGAATTATGAAAAGACTTTATACACTCTTAATTGCTGTTATGTTTACTGTGGCAGCATTCAGCCAAACTTATTTATCAGAGGATTTTGGCGGCGCGACCTTTCCTCCTTCCGGTTGGTTTAACCTCCCAGTTGGAGATGTGTGGTCATCAAGTAATACCAGCAATGCCGGTGGAATTTCTCCGGAAGCCGATTTTACAGGATTTAATTATACTGGAACTGCCCGCCTGATGTCTCCGGCTATTGACCTCACAGGGGTTGATACCGTAATGCTTATGTTCAAGCATTATTACGATAATGCCGCTGGTTCGGGCCCTGCCGTCGGGATTGCCACTCGTGCAGGGGGTGCATGGGTTTCTGTGTGGGAGGAAACGCCCACTACCAGCACAGGACCTGAGGAAATAGCTGTAATGATAACAAATGACCATACCGGAAATGATAATTTTCAGATATCATTTTACGTGGATGGAAACCTGGCAGGGATCAATCACTGGTACATCGATGATGTAGTCGTTTTCTCCGTGCCTGACCTGGATGCTAAAATGAGTGCCATTTTAACTCCGGCTCAAATAATGAATCCCGCACCTGTTGAAGGACGGATTACCAATCTTGGAGAGGAAACAATTACAGACCTGAGCGTTTCCTGGAAATCATATGCCGGTGTGGTGCGTGATTCAACGTTCAGTGGACTCAGCCTGGCATATTTGGATGCCTTTGAATTTGCCTTCGAAGGAAGCTGGGCATCACCTTATGGTACGCACAACCTGAGCATGTGGATCAATTCAGTAAATGGTGTTAGTGATGACAATCAATTAAACGACACCATTCACAAACCAATTGAATATATCTCATACTCTTTCCAGAACAAACCCTGTATGGAAGAGTTTACCAGTTCAACCTGTGGCCCATGTGCAGGCTTTAATTCTTCATTCGTTCCCTGGGCCCAAAATCATGAAGAAGAAATTACACTGATCAAATACCAGATGAACTGGCCTGGTTCCGGCGATCCATATTATACCGCTGAAGGTGGTACCCGAAGGAATTTTTACGGGGTGAGCTATGTGCCCGACATGTTTGTGAACGGATCCCGAGTCGCTACCAATGTTGGTGCCGTACAGGCTGCTTTTGATGCTGCCATACAGAACGATATAGCCTTGAAGGTCGCTTCTTCATTTACAATGACAGGAAGTACGATCAATATTACTACGAATATCCGTCCATTTCAGTCTTTCGGAGATGTGAAGATCATCAATGTGATCTTTGAAAAAATGACAACACAGAATACCGGGAATAATGGCGAAACAGAATTTCATCATGTCATGATGAAGATGATGCCTAATGCCAATGGTGTAACAGAAAACCTGCAGGAAGGCATTCCGGTAACACAGAGCTATACCTACGACATGTCCACCACTAACGTTGAAGAGTATGACGACCTGATGGTAGGTGTCATTATTCAGAACACATCAACAAAGGAGATTATCCAATCTGATTATGGCTATGATGGGGTTGTTTATTCAAGTGAATCACGCCTGAATATGATATATCTGGATGGAGTTCCTCTCGAGGGCTTCGATTCTGATACTTATAATTATGAGGTAGCTTTGCCACAGGGAACGATCGAAGAACCTGTGATCACAGTTGATCCGAAGGACGAAGGAGCGCTTCCAATGGTTTCCATGGCATTTGCCATCCCCGGAACAGCCACAGTAGACGTAATTGCAGCAGATCTTATCAGTACATCTAAATATGAGGTCAGCTATGTATATTCTTCTGTGGGCATTGACGACACACCTCAGCCAACGGTTAATGTATTTCCTAATCCCGCTGATGACCATATATTTATTACCGGTTTGAAAGATGCAAAGGTTGTTATACATGCGATCGATGGGAAGCAGGTGATTTATAAGGAAGGTTTCTCAGGAAATAGCATAGACATAAGCCAGCTTCCCACGGGAATATATATTATGAATATCATGATGGACAACAAACAAATAGTCAGAAAAAAAATAGCTGTATTATAGTTGTCGAAAAAAATTACGATCATAAAGGCTGCTCATTGGGCAGCCTTTTTTTACATTCACAGGACAGCTAATCTTGTTCAATCCATTTTTTTATAACTTTAAGGTTCAAACCGTATGGCTTACATACTTAAATAAATAAACCGTAATATCATATTAAATGAGCTTAATCAAAACAGAAATTAAGGATACGATAGGAAGCATTTGTTTTAACAATGATGATAAGCGCAATTCGCTAAGCCGTGAACTTTTGGAGGAGTTTATTGAAGCCCTGGAGATGATGAAGAAAGAAAAGGCCAGGGTTATCATTCTCAGGGCTAATGAGGGTGCAAAAGTATGGTGTGCCGGACTGAATATTTCAGAGCTTCCCGAGCCGGGCCATGATCCCATTTTTTACCATCACCCGCTTGAAACGATCATGCGTCATATCCAGAAATTTCCGGCTCCCATCATCGCCATGATCGATGGCAGTGTATGGGGTGGGGGCTGTGACCTTTCATTTGTGTGTGATATTCTCATCGGAACTAAAAATACTAGTTTTGCCATCACACCCGCCCGGATAGGCGTGCCATACAATACAACAGGCATTGTACACTTTTTGAATATGATCGAACTGAACATTGCAAAGGAAATGTTCTTTACAGCCAGGCCGATAGGTGCTGAGAAAGCAGAAAACCTTGGCATCCTTAACCACCTGGTAAAAGAAGATGAACTGGTGGATTTTACCTATGAAATGGCCGCCGGCATTGCTGCAAATTCTCCCCTTAGCATTGCTGTCATCAAGGAGCAGCTTAACATTATGGGGGCAGCACGCCCGATCAACACAGAGTTTTACGAGCAGATCGATGAGCTAAGGCAAAAGGCTTTCAACAGCAAAGATTATGCAGAGGGATTGAAAGCATTTGCAGAAAAGCGAAAGCCGAAGTTTATAGGTGAGTAGGATAGCAAAAGAAATAAAAAAAGGG
>JAOZTN010000036.1:23048-24546 GCA_029942245.1 Bacteroidales bacterium
CCCATTCCTGCATATTCCATAGTAATTTATTTTGGTTAATAATTTGTGGGTTAAATTTCGATTCAATATAGCTCAAAATGAAGGATGATGCAAGGATTTGGATAAGATGTTAATAAATCTATCTCCACCTGTGCGAAGTTATCCTAAAGGAAGCCATGCTTTTTGAGCCTTTCCTTGGTGACCTGATATCACGACACAATCCGTTTGTAACAAATTAATAGGCAATAGAGTATAATGTGACTTTGAGAGCTTTAAACGAAGTATACTCCTTTCAGCAATTGACTCGGTTTAAAAGGGAATTAAAAGTTATCATTATGAAAAAAATAGCTTCATCAATCGTTTTATTAGGGCTTTTTATTTTATCAGGATACTCAATTCAAGCCCAGGTGGGTATAAATAATGACGATCCAAAAAGCACCTTGGACATTACCGCTTCCGTTCCGGACCAGCCAGCAAATACGGATGGGATTTTAGTGCCAAGAATTGATGCATTTCCCGCAATTAACCCGGGCCCCGATCAGGACGGTATGATGGTTTTTCTAAAGACTGCATCAGGAACGTATACTAAAGGGTTTCACTATTGGGATAATGCGGAAGTCAATTGGGTTCGTATTGGAGAATTTGGAAATGAATGGTTAGGCGGTAAAAACGCTGGAGGTGATTCATTAATTTATGCAAGGCGGGCTAGTTTAAATGGAACAGATATTGTTTATACGGATAATGGAAGAATTGGAGTAGGAACAGATGATCCGGTCGAATCAATTGAACTAAGGAGTAATGGTGATAACGATTTTCAATTAACAAGCGCCAACATCAACCCTCCAAATCTAATTTTTCTGAATACCGGAGGGACAGTCGAGAGTCCAGCGGCATTAGCTACTGATCAGGAAATAGGCTCCATTATTGTAAAAACACATGATGGAAATCAACAGGTTGAAGTAGGTGGATTTCGTTTTTTTGTAGATGGAACTCCAAGTCCGGGGAGTGTCCCTTCCGCATTTATTATCAGCAATGCTCCAAACGGTTCACTCAGTCAGCTGGATAGGATAATTATTAGAAGTACAGGAAATATTGGATTTAGTGTTGCCGACCCAACTGCTACACTTCATTTAAGAGCTGGAACTGCGTCAACAGGTTCTGCTCCTTTAAAATTTACAAACGGGACAAATTTAAGCACTCCTGAAGCCGGCACCATGGAGTTTGATGGTGCAAATTTGTATTTTACGCCAAATACATCCCGAAAAACAATGCTTACAGGACTTGTAAAAACAGCTACGCTCAATTTTTCTGCCATAAACGGTGGAAACACTTCTGAATTAACTATAACTGTTACAGGTGCTGCAACCGGAAGTTCTTGTTTGTGTGCTCCAAATACGATTATAGAAGCAGGTTTATTCTGGAGTGCTTATGTAAGCTCTGCCAATACTGTAACCGTAAGATTATCAAATGTAACCACAGCTGTGATCGATCCGGCTAGCAGAAGCTGGAAAGTAACGGT
>JAOZTN010000036.1:24646-27082 GCA_029942245.1 Bacteroidales bacterium
CTACTTCCCCCAATTTTCCCTGTCTAAACTTCGGTAGTTTATGGCTTCGGCCAGGTGCTCAGGAAGGATATCTTTTTTGGCCTCCAGGTCAGCAATGGTTCGTGCCACTTTAAGAATTCGATCATAGGCCCTGGCCGACAGGCTTAGCTTTTCCATCGCAGCTTTCAATAGTAATTGTCCTGCTTTACCAGGATCACTATGAACCTTTTGAAGGCGTATTGGCATCTGGGCATTGCAATGAACAGTTTCTTCTTCCTTATATCGTTCTTCCTGGATATCACGGGCATCCATGACCCGCTTTCTCACGGCTTCACTCTTTTCCCCTTCCTGCATATCCGACAGTTCCCCGAAGGGAACAGGCACTACTTCAATATGGATGTCGATACGATCCATCAAGGGGCCGGATACACGGTTCAGGTATTGGGGGACTTTGCCCGGCTGGCAGCTACAATCCTGTGTAGGATGGTTGTAGTAACCGCATGGACAAGGGTTCATGGCTGCAACCAGCATAAAGCCTGCCGGGAAATCAACTGTTTGTTTTGCCCGTGATATTGTCACCATCCTTTCTTCCATGGGCTGACGCATGACCTCGAGTACCGTTCTTTTAAATTCCGGCAGCTCATCCAGAAACAAGACTCCATTGTGAGCCAGTGATATCTCTCCGGGTTGCGGGAATGTGCCACCCCCGACCAAACCGGCATCGCTGATGGTGTGATGGGGTGATCGGAACGGCCTGACGGAGATCAGTGATGCGCTCGTCTTCATCCTTCCGGCCACGGAGTGGATCTTGGTAGTTTCCAATGCCTCATGCAGGTTGAGTGGAGGTAGTATTGACGGCAGCCTCTTGGCAAGCATGGTTTTCCCGGATCCGGGTGGCCCGATAAGGATCACATTGTGTCCACCGGCAGCAGCGATCTCGAGTGCCCGCTTGATGTTCTGCTGCCCTTTAACCTCTGAAAAGTCGAATTCGTAGGCATCTAAACGTGAATAAAACTCCTCCCGGGTATCGATGATGGTGCGCTCCAGTACGTTTTCACCTTTAAAGAAGCCGATTACTTCGGTGATGTTTTCAATACCATATACTTCCAGCTCACTGACGATGGCTGCTTCCAGGGCATTTTGTTTAGGAAGGATAATTCCCTTGAAGCCTTTTCTTTTGGCCTCTATTGCGATGGGCAATGCTCCCTTGATCGCCTGCAGGCCGCCATCCAGCGACAGTTCGCCCATGATCACATAATCGCCGACACGATCCGGAGAGATCTTTTCCGATGCGGCCAGGATACCGATAGCCAGGGTAAGGTCGTAACTGGAACCTTCTTTGCGGATATCGGCCGGGGCCATATTGATCACAATCTTTTTGCCGGGAATCTTTAATCCGATATATTTCAGGGCTGCCTCGATGCGCTGATGACTTTCTTTAACTGCACTATCCGGCAGGCCAACGAGAAAAAAATTCACCCCCTGATCAACGATCACCTCCACAGTAATGATCAGGGCATTGATACCCAAAAGGGTGCTTCCATAAGTTTTAACTAGCATGATATAGATAAAAGAGTGTTTATCTATTAATACCATTTATTCGAAAATGTCACACCTGTTGAGGGGTTGGGTGTTGGGTGTTGAGGGTTGAGTTAATAGATATTAAGGTGCTTATGAAAATTAAATTCTGTATTCTGTTTGTGAAATGAACAGTGGACTACCGGATAATGATCTTTTCCTTGTGAATCACATTTGTTCCGTATAATTTAAGAATATACATGCCTTTGGACAGATGACTCAGGTCAAAAGATTGCTCATGACAGTTATTGCGAGGTAGTTTAATAAATTATATATATGTGTGCTTTTATTGAATATACGTATTAGTTTCCTGAATATTAGTGTTTATAATGTAAGTTCAAGTGCTCATATCCAGTCATGTTGATCAGTTTTGTAGTAATTTTTTGACTTTTATATATTTATTCCTTATATTTGTTATTGATTGAGAATTACGATACGTTAAAGATCAATATTTTAGGTCTCTTATCGAGTGGAATCAAATTGTATTTGCCTGATAAGAATGTTGATGTTTGACAATCTTTTACGCATTCCAACCAAACTTTTTTCAGGCGAAATTTGTTGAGAATAATAAGCTATTATTATTTAATTTCTTGTATGCTTAACCTGAATCTAAAAGACATGAAACAGTTAACAATTTTAAAATTAATAGGCCTGATATTGATCTTTAGCGTGTTCACAATCTCATGTGAGCAGGACAGAGAATCCGATGATCTGGCTAGCTCTGAAAACGGGCAAAAAGATATTAAGGTCTCCGATATTGCAATGGATCTGCTTGAAGGACAATTCACGGCGGCCGGTGAAGTTACGGCAGAAATTGTGGGCACATAGCTCATTTTACGTACACCATAAACTGAGAATAGGATTCTTAAATTGTAAAAA
>JAOZTN010000037.1:0-13590 GCA_029942245.1 Bacteroidales bacterium
CCAGGATGACAAGAATTCCGAGGATTACAAATAATGGGACCATAATTTTAGTATTTATTGGATTAAATCTTTTATTTATTTCTTTAATTGATGCTTAAACATTTCTTTGAGTATGGCCGCTACCTTTCCTTCTCCTTCTCCGGGCTCCATCTTAAGGACCTCCAGGAGTTCCCCCTCGTCGAACCATAAGCCATGCCCCCTCGTGCAACGGTCGATGACCACTTTGTTGCGAACTTTTACTTTTTCCATTTTCTTATTGCAAATCGGGCAATGGATCTTCTTTTCCCGGTTGCCCTCATCTACTTTTAGTGATGCCAGAAGCTCATCTGCTTCCTTTCCGTCTTCATAAAGTTCCTCCAGTTCGCCACTATCCAGCCATATGCCATGGGTGAGGGGGCAGTAGTCGATCTCGATACCTGCCAGTTCAAGCACCAGCATAGGATCATCAGAAAGAGGAGATTTCATAGTTTTTAATTAAGGGAGGGTGAAGTTAATAAATTCATTCCACATGGCACATGAGAAATGTTTAGGATTTCAAGGCTCCAACCAACTCTTTCACATCCTTGACACCATGACTGTCCATATATTCTTCGATGCCCTGAACAATTTTTACAGGAGCTTGCGGATCGATGAAGCATGCAGTCCCTACCTGTACAGCACTGGAACCGGCAAGCATGAACTCGATGGCATCTGTAGCATTCATAATGCCGCCCATACCGAATATTGGGATCTTAACAGCTTTGTACACCTGCCATACCATGCGTAGGGCAATGGGTTTGATGGCCGGGCCTGACAGCCCACCGGTGATGGTTGAGAGTAAGGGTTTGCGTGATTCAGCATCGATGGCCATCCCAAGGAGCGTATTCACCAGTGAAATAGAATCAGCTCCGGCACCTTCCACGGCTGCTGCCATTTCTGCAATATCTGTCACATTCGGTGAAAGCTTGACGATCAGTGTTTTATCATAAACTTTCCTGACGGCCTCAGTCACCGCAATGGCGGATGGACAGCTTACGCCAAAGGCCATTCCTCCTTCTTTTACATTGGGGCAGGAGATGTTCAGCTCTATGGCCGGAATATGTTCCAGCTCATTCACACGTTCAGTGAGGGCGATATAATCCTCTACCGTGGAGCCATTCACGTTGGCAATAATATGTGTGTCAAATTTCTTTAACCTCGGGTATATATTTTCGATAAAATGGTCGATGCCTTTGTTCTGAAGACCTACCGCATTTAACATGCCGCTGGCGGTTTCTGCCATCCTGGGGTAGGGGTTGCCATCCCTGTTCTTGAGGGTAAGGCCCTTGATGAATATTCCACCTAGCTGGCCCGGATCGAAGAAATCAACAAACTCTTCTCCATATCCAAAGGTTCCCGAGGCAGTAGAGACCGGGTTTTTGAATTCCAGTTCGTGAATTTTTATGCTGAGATCTACCATTTTAAGTCTTTTGTATTAAAAACAGGTCCTTCGGTACATACGCAGAGGTTGCCTTTGTCGGTTTCCTGAATGCAGCAAAGGCATACCCCGAAGCCGCAGGCCATCAGGTTCTCCAGCGAGGCTTCACATTCTATGTCCTGCTCTTTTGCGATTTTGGCCACTGCCTTCATCATGCCTTCGGGCCCGCAGGTGTATATCAGGTCAAAATCGAACGAACCTTCAAAGAGGCTGTGCTGTGTCAGCAGGCCTTTCTCTCCCTTGCTCCCGTCTTCCGTGGTGCAATAAACTTCACCATATTCTTCGAATGCTGAAGAGAAGAGAATGTCCTCTTCCGTTCTTCCACCTGTAATAATATGAACCTCATTGCCTGCTGCTTTAAGCGCTCTTCCTAGCATAATGAAAGGTGCAATGCCGGATCCGCCACCCGTAATAAGTACTTTTTTGTTTTCAGGAATGCTGAAAACATTACCCAGTGGGTGCACGACGTTTACTGTGTCTCCCTGCTTCAGGGTTCCGAGTTTGCGGGTCCCTTTGCCGATGGCCTTCACAAAGAAACTCACAGTTTTTTCATCTTTATTATAATCGAGATAGGAGAAAGGCCTTCTCAGGAAAACCTCCGGGTGATTGTCGACCCTGACTTCTGCGAACATGCCCGGCCTGATATCATGTATGGCTTCAGACCCGCTTAGTTCAAGCACATAGGAGTTGCTGTTCAGCCACCTGAGCTCCTTAAGATGTAAGTCTTCAATTCTTTTCATATTGTTATAAAAAATCCCCCCGAATGCTCGGGGGGACTGTTTTATTCTTTATCGTTTTCTTCATTAACTTCTTCTGTGCCATCACCTTCAGCTTCTTCCTCTTCTGTGAAGTCGAGCATCTCCATCTCATGCAGCACATTGTACCATTGTATTACCTTCTTGATATCAGAAACATATACCCTTTCCTTGTCGTAATCCGGAACGACATCATCAAAGAAATCCTTCAGCTCATCTGAAGATGATTTGTGGCTGAGTGCTTTGTCGCCTTCCATCATCTCATTAATTTTTTTGAACACATCCTTGAGCGGGATGTCGTCAGTTTCAGTGAAAATGCTGATCTCCTCTAGCGAGCTGACCTTTTCATGAGCAAAGACAGGGAAACGTTTTTGATCCGACATAGATTCCACCAGCATTCCGCCTTTGGTCTGAGAGATCATTTTATGCAATCCGGGCTTCCCCGATATTGAGAGTATTTCTGTTAAATCCATCATGCGCTATATTTTACGCAAATTTAGGAATATTATTTGACACCTCACCCCCTGGCCTCCTCTCCTCTAGAGCCGGTCCCGAGCGTCGGCGAGGGAAGAGGGGGAAAAGGGGGCAGGGGGTTAAGGGGGTGAGGTGCATGCTGAAGAAATAGCCATACGCGGATATTCGGTTAGTGTATTGGAACGCACGGTAAAGACCTATCCCTTAGGCAAAGGATTGCAGGTCATGCAACTTCCTGTAAATGCCATTCTGAGCGATGAGATTATCATGATCGCCCCTCTCTACGATCTTTCCTTTTTGTAACACGATGATCTCATCAGCAAACTTGATGGTCGATAACCTGTGAGCGATCACGATCGAGGTACGGTTGCTCATCACATTGGCGAGGGCTTCCTGCACCAGTCGTTCTGATTCAGTGTCCAGCGCAGAAGTGGCTTCATCCATGATCAGGATAGGCGGGTTCCGCAATACGGCCCGGGCAATGCTGAGTCGCTGCTTCTGTCCGCCGGAAAGCTTGGTGCCCCGGTCACCGATATTGGTCTGGTAACCTTCAGGCATCTTGTCGATGAACTCATGGGCATTGGCCACTTTGGCAGCTTCGATCACATCTTCTTCGCTGACATTATGCATGCCGAAGGCGATGTTGTTGAAGACGGTATCGTTAAACAGTATGGATTCCTGTGTTACGATGCCCATCAATCCGCGAACATCTTCTATCTTATAATCTTTCAGGTTCACATCATCGATAAAGATCCCACCTTCTACAGTATCGTAAAAACGCGGCAGGAGATCGACCATGGTAGACTTACCGCCTCCCGACTGTCCCACAAGGGCTATGATCTTTCCTTTCTCGATATTGAGCTCAATATTTTCAAGTACTTTATCTTCCTCATAACGGAAAGTCACATTCCTGTATTCGATCTTGGATTTGAACTCACTTATGGCTTCGGCATCGGGCTTTTCTTCAATCACTTCGTCAGCATCAAGAATATCGAAGATCCTGTCGGCAGATGCCAGTCCTTTTTGCATGCTGTAATAGCCGGTGGCAAAAGTCTTGGCCGGTGGTATGATCTGTGAGAATACCAGCATATAGGTGATGAAAATTTCTCCGCTGATAGTAGATTCTCCACCCAGAACCAGGCCGCCCCCGAACCAGAGTACCAGTATGATCACGCAGGAAGAAAGGAATTCGCTCATGGGTGATGAGAGGTCGCGGCGCCTGTATATGCTCAGGATTACCTTTGCATAATCCTTGTTCTGGTCCACAAATTTCTTATCCATGAAATTGATGGAGTTAAAGGCCTTAATGATTCTCAGTCCGCCAATAGATTCCTCAATAGTGGACAGCAAGCCCGCCAGTTTGTCCTGACCCACCTTCGACTTACGCCTGAGGCTCCTTCCGATCCTTCCGATCAGGTATCCCGTTACCGGCAATACTATGATGACGAACACGGTGAGGCTGGGGCTCATACTCAGGAGGAAAATAAAGTAAGCGATGATGGTGATCGGATCCCGGATGATCATGTCGAGGTAGTTCATGATGGAGTATTCTACCTCCTGAACATCGGTGGTGACGCGGGCCATGATATCTCCCTTTTTCCGTGTATGATAGAAAGAGAGGGGGAGGACCAGTATCTTATTGAAAACCTCGTCGCGGATATCCCTGACGGCACTCACCCTTACCTTTGCCATGAAGTACAGCGACATAAACCTTCCCAGGTTCCTGAGGAAAAAGGTGCCCAGTAGGACAAAACAGATGGTCATAAGGGCATTCATAGGCCCCTGTGACTGTATGATATCGCTGAGCGTATAATTCATATAATCGATCAGGGAGTCTGAGCTAAAAGAAAATTCAGGCTTTTCGGTCATCAGCTCGGTTTTGCCGAACAGCAGGCTCAGAAAAGGCGCCAGCAGTGCAAAGGTGAACAGCGAAAAGACAATCGTGAACAGATTGAAGAAAACATTCAATGCTGCGTATACCCAGTAAGGCATGATATAACTTAAAACTCTCCCGTATCTTTTCATATTTACTTCTTCTATCTTCTATCTACATCTACTTTCTAATATCTACTCTCTACAATCCCCTTCTACATTTTCCATTCGGCATTCTACATTTTTCATTTTTCATTGCATCCAACACCCAACGCCCAACACCTATACGCCAGTATAATTATGCGGCGTGATCTTTCTCAGTTCCGTCTTTATTTCATCCGAAACGTCCAGCCGTTCTATAAAATTGTGAATGGATCCTTTATCGATCTTCTCATTCTTTCGGGTCAGGTCTTTGAGCATCTCGTACGGATTGGGGATACCCTCTCTCCGTAAGATGGTCTGTATGGCCTCTGCTACCACTGCCCAGTTGTCATCCAGGTCGGCATGGATCTTAGCTGCATTCAATTCCATCTTGTCTAGTCCTTTTGCCAGTGACTTCAATGCGATCATGCTATGGGCAAAAGGAATGCCAATGTTTCTTGATACCGTTGAATCTGTCAGGTCACGTTGCAGCCTGCTAACAGGGAGATCCTGCGACAGGTGGGCGAACATGGCATTGGCAATGCCCAGGTTTCCCTCCGAATTCTCGAAGTCGATGGGGTTTACCTTATGGGGCATGGCCGAGGAGCCCACTTCACCTTCCTTGATCTTCTGCTTGAAGTAATCCATGGAAATGTAGGTCCACATATCCCTGTTCATATCGATCAGGATAGTGTTGATGCGTTTCAGGTTATCGAAAAGCGCAGCCAGGTTGTCGTAATGCTCTATCTGTGTGGTTGTATGCAGCCTGCTCAGTCCCAATTTGTTGTTTACAAAGTCGTTGCCAAAGGCCACCCAGTCGATATCGGGATAGGCTACATGGTGGGCGTTGAAGTTTCCTGTTGCTCCGCCGAACTTGGCTGAGAAGGGAATGGTTTTCAGCAGATCCATCTGTGCCTGCAGCCTTTCGGCAAATACGGCGATCTCTTTTCCCAGGCGGGTGGGGGAGGCCGGCTGACCGTGTGTGCGGGCAAGCATAGGAATATCTTTCCACTCTTCTGCCCTGGCAAGGATCTTCTTATGAATCTCGATCAGTTGCGGCAGCAATACCTCTTCAAAGGCCAGCCTGGTGGCGTAGGGAACGGAGGTATTGTTGATATCCTGCGAGGTGAGCCCGAAATGGATGAATTCCTTGAATGCACCCAGGCCCATCTTGTCAAATTTCTTTTTGATGTAATATTCTACCGCTTTCACATCGTGGTTGGTCACCTTTTCGATATCTTTCACATCAAAGGCATCCTTAAAGCTAAAGTTGCGGCTGATGCCACGAACCTCGTCGAATTTGTCTTTATCAAAACCTTCCAGTCCCGGCAGAGGAAGCTCACAGAGCGCAATAAAATATTCGATCTCGACAAATACCCTGTAGTTGATAAAAGCAGCCTCTGAGAAATAGTAGGCAAGCGATTCTGTTTGCTTATGATACCGGCCATCAACAGGGGAAACGGCACTTACGACGGAGAGGTCCATGGGATTCGATTTTAGCACCTCAAAAGTACAAAAATTAGTGAATAGTGCCCAGTGCCAGGTGGCTGATGCCAAATTGAGTGATGATATCCTAATGATTAATGATTATTGGAGATTGGTAGTGAAGAATTATGAGTAGGGAAAGGAGAAAAAACTTTTAATGATGAAATCCTAATGATTAATGATTAGTGGAGATTGGTAGTGAAGATCAGGGATTGGTGAATGGAGAGTTCTATATTAATGGCAGATGATGACTTTGGTTGTAGTCGTTGATGATATAGACTGGATCTTGAGAGAATATATTCCGTTCGGATATAATGATGTGTTTAGTTTAAGCTCACGACCATCTGCCTTTTTCTTTAATACAATTTCCCCTTTCGAGTTTATCAGATGAACCTGTTTAATAGGCTCTTGAGAGCGTATAGAAAGTTTTTGATGACAGGGATTCGGGTAGATCTTTATTTCTTCTCCATCTGTGATGTCTTCAAGTCCTTGTGGCCCGAACAATGGATTTGATTCTTCTTCGCAATCACTATAAATAGCTCTAACATAGTAGGGTCCATAACCCATAGGTGTATTCAATATAAAGAAAGTATCTGTTGTAGAACCCAGAAGCGTATAATTATAATAGATGTCATATCCTTGCAATCCCTTAACTAGATTTGTTTTATCAGGCCAATGAGGTAGGGGAGGGCTCCAGGACAGGACTTCGTCAATAATTTCCCAGTGAAGATCAAGCGGAGGGTTACACTGACGATATATTTTGATATTATCTAAATACCATCCATTTATAAGTGATGCATTGCTCCCTTCTGCTATGAATGCAATTCTAATATTCTCGCCCTTGGCAATATGGCTGATGTTTAATCGCTTGGTAATCCATCCAAAACTGCCATCTGCATTTGTGTATTCTGTCAAGGTTTGCCAGACAATACTATCCGTTATTTCCAGGCGGAATTTTTCAGTACTACTCATGCTATTGTCCTCCAGCCTTATATCAAAGGTAAGATGGAAGTCCCCATCTACATATGGGTCCATGGACCAGTGATGGTTACGACAATCAATAAACCAGCAGGTAAGGGTGTCTGAATAATTAATATTTCCGGTATCTCCCGTATAAGTAGCTGATGGATATGGGTTGCCGATTTGCTCGTCAATACTCCAGAAATCACCTGCATACCAAAAGTATTCGTCTCCGGAAAATCCATAATTCCAATATTCAAGGAATGGAATACCATATCCCAAAGGGCCGCCAACTGAAAACATAGGACTGGGCTCGGACTCCATAATAATGCCAGGGAAACCACAATCTTCCATATCGTAGAGTGCAGTTACCCAATAATTGTATGGTGAAGGGTAGGAGCACCCTAAATAATGAAAGTAATGAATGGTATCCTCTCCAGTATGAGGAATACTATCAATGAATTCTCCGTTCAGGAATAGATTAAACCCAATCAGGTTATTAGGTGTTATTGAATCTATTTCTGGTTTCTCCCACCATAAATGTATCGTATGATCATACGCTATACCATCCAGGTTTCTCGGAGGAGGAAAAGTATCACAGGCAATACTGTCTGCTGTCAAGGGAAGCTGAATATCCTGGGCGAAAATGTTTCCTTGCAACAGACCCAGGAAAATAATCAATACAAGGAGCTTAGAAAGGGATTTGAACTCCATAGCTATTGGTCTAATATGTATTTAAGACAAATATTTGCAGCAAAAGGTTGCAAAGCAGGAGTGATGATATCCTAATGATTAGTGAATAATAAAGATTGGTAATGAAGAATTATGAATGGGGAGAGGAGAGAAAAAACTTTAAATACTCTAAGTACTTTTAGAGAAAATGCCTAAAAGTATGATGAATAATATCCCCGTATTTATCACCAAAAGTGATCAGGCACCAGGCCTGGAGGGCGAGGATTTCTTCTTTCTTCAGCCATTTGATCGATTTCTTTAGCTCTTTCCCGAAGAGCTCTTTGCTGAAGCTTACTTTTCTGAGTATCAGTTTGGTATATTCAAGCATGGAAGAACGATTTGAGTTTACTTCTTATTAAACGGAGATTGGAGCTGCTTTAGTGTGTTAAAAAATCTAAAATAATTCACAACGAGCAGATTGGTATGTGCGTGTGTTGTGTGGTATGTGGTATGTGGTATGTGGTGTGTGGTATGTGGTGTGTGGTGTATGGTGTATGGTGTGCGGTCTGGGGTTCGCGGTTAACACCATCCATCCCCGCCCCTCGACCCCCGAACCACGTACCGCCTGCTTACTCAAAAACCATTGACGCAAACAATACCGAATAGCTGGTGAAATATCCTATAGCTCCGTCGCTGAGGTTGCCAACAACATTGGCAGGAGGACCGCTGAAAAGCGGAGTACTGAAGCTAACCTCATCCTGCACTTCCCACACGAAATTTGCATAACCTTCGGTAATGCTTGAAGCTCTGAAGGAAATCACATCACCGGGCTTGAGTACCTGGTCTTTTCGCGACTGGTCAAGATATCCAACACCAATTCCATTGGTAAACCCGCCATCGTAGAAGGTATCGTCAACCACCTGCTTTTCCGAAATTGTATCTGTGAGCAGGGTATCATTCTTATAGATGTCGAACATATACCAGTTTGGACCGAGTGGATCCCAGTAATAACACTGTACGACATAATATCCCTTTTCTCCCCAGTCAGGCTGGTATTGCAGGCCAATATATACGGTATCACCTATAGAAGGGGTAGAGGAGGAAGCTGTGTATTTTATCTGTCCGTCGATCTCTTTTTCCAGATAAATATCGAGCGAATAATTTACCCCGATCTTCGACTTAAAGCCTTCAGGAAGCAAATAAATGCCGGGGTCCTGTTCTGAGAGTAGGATGCTGGAGCCGTCATCACCTTTAACGCTTACATCGGCATTGGTCACCGGTGGTGGCGGCTGGTTATAGAAATAGCTGGTTGATTCGGTAAGAATGATGGTATGGGTTTCCGTGCTGTCGCCAGTCAATTGTCCGTCGACCACCAGTCGGGTATAGGTGTCGTCAAGTTCTACATCGATACGCTCGGTACAGGATGCTGCTATAATCCCCAGCATGAGGAAGAGCAGTATTTTCGGACTATATTTTTTCAATGTTTTCATCATCTAACTAAAATTTAAAGTTGAAGGTGATGGCGGGAATAATCCCGAACAAATAAGTTTTTTCTGCATAGGTCTCATAGCCGCTGTTTGGATTTCCGGGGTTCGAGGCCTCCTGTGTGAAGTTGATGGCCCAGGTATTATGCCGGTTGTATGCATTGTACAGGGAAAAGGTAAATGAGTGTTCCCATTTCCGCCCGGGCTTCTTCTTGCCATGTATGGTGGCCGACACATCCAGGCGGTGATAGTCTTCCATACGATAGGCGTTCCTGTCGGAGTATATAGGTAGGATCACTCCACCGATCACGGCACGCCCTGTCGGGAAGGTCACCGGCTGACCGGTGGCATAAACCCAGTTTGCGGCAACCGTCCAGCGGGGATTGATGTCCCAGTTGGCAACGAAAGACACATCGTGAGGCCTGTCGTAAGGAGCCGGGTATTTATTGCCGTTATTGATGTCGGGGAACTTTCGCCATGTCCTCGACCAGGTGTAGCTTATCCATCCGCTGACCATGCCGTTGCCCAACGGCAGGCCATTAACCCTGACAAGGGCTTCCACACCATAGGCCCAGGCATGCCCGAACCTTAGTTCGCCTTCAAGTTTCTGGTTGAGCAGAAGCTGTGCATGGTCCTTGAAGTCGATGGCATTGTTCATGTTTTTATAGTAAGCCTCTACAGAAGTCTCGATGAGGTTTTTCTTGAAATTCCTGAAGTATCCTATTGCAAACTGATCGGCCACCTGGGGTTTCACATTCGGACTTGCCGGGAACCAGATGTCGAGCGGGGTGCCGGCAGTAGAGTTCTGGGCCACCTGTATATACTGGTTTGTCCGGGCCCAACTGGCCTTGATGGAAGAACTTTCAGTGAGGAGGTAGTTGAGTCCGATCCTGGGTTCGATCGACCAGTACGTCTTATAAATATCCCCTTTCGCATACACAGTAGAGTCGATAGACTCAAAATTATCATCGTAATTATACACTGTTCCAGTGCCGATATTTGAAAAAGTCGATAGCCTCAGGCCATATTTCAGCGTTAATAGTGGCCCGATCTTCTGGTCGTTGCTGACGTATATGGCCGACTCTATCGCATGGCTTTTTGGGATGATAAATTCATCGAACAATGAATTGTCCCCTTTTCCTTTCGCTACCCCCGGATTAAAGGTATGATAGAGCGAAGATATCCCGAAGCGGACGGTATTATTCTGATTCATGTAATAGGAAAAGTCGCCCTTCAGGCCATAATCTTCCAGGTAGGAATCCCAGAAGAATGAATTGGCTTCATCGTCGGAGGCTGTGCCCAGCCCATATTTATACTTGCTGTAAATGAAAGAAAAATTCGAAAATAATTGTTTGGAAAACAGGTGGTTCCACCTGAGGGTGGCAGTCTGATTCCCAAGCTTCATCTCAGCGAATTCATTTTTAAAGACATCCCTTCCAAAATATCCCGACAGGTATATCCTGTTATTCTCGTTGATAATATGGTTTACCTTGGCATTGAAGTCGTAGAAATAAAGCTTATTATCATGCATGTTTTTATCCTTAGCCAGCGGCAGAAATATGTCGGCGTAGGTACGTCTCCCGGATGCAATGAAGGAGGTTCTGTTCTTCCATATCGGTCCTTCGAGTGTCAGGCGGCTGGAAATGAGCCCGATGCCGCCGGTACCTGAGAATCGCTTGGAATTTCCATCCTTCATCCTCACATCCAAAACTGATGACAGGCGTCCGCCATACCTGGCAGGAATGTCGCCCTTATATAGTTGAACGTCTTTTATCGCATCATTATTAAAAACGGAGAAGAATCCCAGCATGTGCCCGGCATTATAGACAGTGGCTTCGTCGAGCAGGATGAGGTTCTGATCCGGTGAGCCACCTCTGACAACAAACCCTGATGATCCTTCAGCGGCAGTCTGTACGCCGGGAAGCAAGAGCAGGGCTTTGATAATGTCTACTTCTCCCATCAGGGAAGGGATCTGGTTGATGGTCTTGGAGTCAAGCTTAACCACGCTCATCTCCGCTGCTTTCACGTTCCTGTCGGGGGCTTCGGCTGTAATCTCCACCTCCTGAAGCTCCTGACCCTGTGGAATGAGTTCTATATTAAGGGTGATGTCCTCGACAAGCCTGACCTCTTTCGTCATTGATTCATACCCTATATACGAGAACTTAAGCGTATAATCGCCGGCTTCGATCCGCAGGGAATAATAACCATACAAATTGGTTGCTGTTCCTGATTCATGTTCTTCGATATATATGGTGGCACCGATGAGGTCTTCCCCGGTCTTGGCATCTTTCACATGCCCGCTGATGATCCGCTTGTTCTTATCAGACTCATCCCCATCTGCCCTTAAAGGTCCAGATAATAAAATGGCTGCCAGTAAGAGCAGGCTAAGAATTATTCTCATCAGGTGATTGGGTTAATGATCTTAAACGCTTTCTAGAGCTATTAATTGTTAAACCAACCGAATGCCAGGGTGATGTTTCCTGTGAAACTGTCCAGGGCACCTTTTTTGAAATACTCCTTCTGAACGGGTTCTTCCGAAGGATTATCGTTAGGGAGATATTCATATGTCTGATTCAGGCCGGTAACAAACCTGTAACCAACACCTACGCTGGCACGCATCCATTTAAGAAGGTTCATGTTGAGGTCAATTTCCGGCTGGATCACAAATACATTGTCGTGCATATAGTTGTACCAGTTTTCGTCGTATTCATGGTATTCTTTAAAGGTTTTGTCGGTCATCGACACGGCACCCCAACCCAGTTTGGTGTTTATGCCAAAGTTGATGGCTTTCTTGGGATTGTGGATATAGCCCAGCCAGAAACCACCATGGCCAAAACGGGTGTATAGATCAGGATAGACGATATTGTAATCTGAAACCCCTTCTTCATAACGTGTTATTGTTCTTAAATGTCGTGTAGTAATTCCTTGCCCATAACCACCAATAAAGAATCTCTGGTCGATCAACATGGCAGCGCCACCACCCATCGAAAAGGCAAAATCACCGTCGAAGCCGGAGAACTCATTAAATATAGCTGCAAAACCTGAAATGGATACATCCTTGTCCTTGCCCTGGAACAGGTATTTCATTTCCTGTGCCTGCATATTTAAAGCAGGAATTGCCATGATAAGGGTTAAAGCGATTAAAAAATACTTTTTCATGATTGTTTTTTTAGATTAAACGTGTTTATACCATCAATGACAAGACAGATTTACAAGCGTTGCAGTTTTTGAGTATTATTTTCATACTTATAGACGAAATGGCACCCTGCTTATTGCATAAAGGCATAAAAACATGATATTTTGTCGTATATTCCTTGTGGAACAATATTTGTTCCAAAGTGTTCAATAAAAAAAATGTATGTCCAGCGAAAAAAATAAACTCTTCTATAGCCTGTTCTTTCCCGGCCTGTTTCTGCTGGTGATCTGGATCGTAGGACTGGCGGAATATTTCCTGGATGTGCGCTTTGTCGAGTACGGATTGTATCCCCGTTCATGGGAAGGAGCAGTTGGGATACTAACTTCCCCGCTGATACATGCCGATTTTAATCATCTCTTTGCGAACTCAGTTCCCTTGTTTGTACTTGGGGCCAGCCTCTTTTATTTTTACCGCAGCATTGCGCTGAGGGTCTTCCTTCTGATATGGCTTTTTAGCAATATCTGGGTCTGGGGCATAGGCCGTGAGGCATTCCATATCGGAGCCAGCGGATTGGTATATGGACTGGCAGCATTTCTTTTTGTAAGTGGCTTGATCCGAAAGGAACCCAGGCTGATGGCGATCTCTATGTTCGTGGCCTTCCTGTATGGGAGCCTGATATGGGGCATCTTCCCGGATCTCTTTCCGGAAAAGAATATCTCCTGGGAAGGGCACCTCATGGGTATGCTGGCCGGAGTCATCTTTGCCATATATTTTCGTAAACAGGGACCACAGAAAAGACGCTATTCATGGGAAATAGAAGGCGAGGATGATGAAGATGTTGAAGGGCCGGCCTATTGGAAAGTCACTCCGGGACCGGATTTTAAGCCTTAGATTTTTGAGCACCTCACCCCCTTAACCCCCTGCCCCCTTTTCCCCGAGTACTCGGGGCCAGGGGGTGAGGTACTTATTTTTCTTACTTCGTTTTAAGCAATAACCGATCATACAAAAACAACAGCACCACCGTACTCAACCCAATTCCCGAAAATAGCATCCAGATATTCGATGGCTGGTACTGTAGCCAGAGGAAGTTGGTCAGCTCAACAGGGTTCATATTGGTGAGCTCGCAGGCCTTGTTGAAGTAGTCATTTTTTGAAA
>JAOZTN010000037.1:13690-26693 GCA_029942245.1 Bacteroidales bacterium
ACAGGGTTCATATTGGTGAGCTCGCAGGCCTTGTTGAAGTAGTCATTTTTTGAAAAGCCATCCGTGATCTCAGGGATCTCCAGTCCGCGTTTTTGCAGTTCAAGCGATAGCAGGTAGTATTTGTCACTCATGCGGGTATATACACCGCCTGAGAGTATCCCGGCCAGGAAGTTTCCGCCGGCCAGGGGCAGGTAATAGGTGCCCATATACATGGCTATTTTATCCTTTGGCGCGATCTTGCCAATGTACTCAAGTATGCGTGGTGAAGAAGCCATCTCGCCGGTGGCGAAGATCAGTATGGATAAGAAGAGGTAAAAACCATTTTGGGTCATAAACCATAGGGCGATGCCGATAGAGCTGATGAAAAAACCTGTGATGATGGTGTTTACCGGCTTAAATCTCATGATCAGGGAAGACACCAGTACCTGAAAAAATACGATATATAATGCGTCGATGTTTACGATCATCTCCGGATTTACCGTGCCTTGATCTGTGCCTATAAAGTTGGCCATCCATGGCCAGAATCCTGACACCCAGCTGTAAATAGCGGAGGTGTTCACCCATTGTTCGATAAAGACCGGCAGGGTAAAAAACAATTGGTTATACATGGTCCAGAAACCAATGATGATCACCAGGAAAACCACAAGTTTATAATCTGTCAGGGCCTTACCCAGGTTGATGAAGATATCACGAATGGTCTTGCCCAGTGGTTCTTTTACTTTTTCACGTTCCGGTTCCTTGTAGAAAAATATTACCAGGATCAGGTTTACCAGGATGGCTGCTGAGGACATCCAGAATGCATATTTCCAGTCATCTTCCCTGAGCTTGGATGCTACTACCGGACCTATAAAGGCACCGATGTTTACGATCATATAAAATATGCCGAAGCCGATAGAGGCCGTTTTTTCTGTGGTGGTTTTGGTGATGGTAGCGGAGATCACAGGTTTGAATAATCCGGCCCCCACGGCCAGGTACAGGAAGGCAAGGAACATGGATGTATAGGAAGTCACAGTGCTCATGAGCAGGTATCCCGAGCCCAGGATGAGGTATGCAAGTATAAGTATCCTCTTATACCCGAATTTATCGGCTATAGCACCGGTGATGGTAGGCAGCACATAGAGGATGCCCACTACAGTACCCATCAGCAGGCCTTTTTGGCTCTGTGTAAAGCCCAGGGCTCCTTCGTCTTTTGATCCGGTGAAGTATAAGGCCAGCAGGATGAACATACCATACCATGCCCAACGCTCGAACAACTCCATGACATTGGCTGTCCAGAATGTCCTGGGGAAACCAAAGAATCTTCCGTTTGATTTGATCATAAGGAAATAGCTTTGATGCAAAGAAACAAAAAATAGTGTTGAGGGTTGAGGGTTGAGTGTTGAGGGTTGAGTTTTGAGTTGATACCCGATACTTGTTATTCGTTATTCGATACTCGATACCCGATATAGTGTTTGACTTTCTCAAACATCGGATCATAGGCAATCACTTTTCGCAGCGTATCGGGGCAGGTGATGGGCCCTGTGTATTCGCGGTAGTTGCATATCGACTTCACGGTTTCATAATCGAGGTAGGGGTGGTGAAGCAGGGTTTTGAATGCTGCCTCGTTGATGTCAAGACATTTCAACAGGCTGGCATCGACCTGTATGTTTTTCAGGATGCCCTCGAAACGTATAGAATCCATCCCGTACACTTCCAGCAGCTGATCGATGGAAAAAAAGCCGCCGAGCATGCCCCGGTATTTAAGGATGCGTCCTGCATATGAAGGTCCGATCCCATAGAGTTTGAGTAGTTGTAAAGAGTCAGCAGTGTTAATCTCAATCATCATGGGAGGCCGCTCGGCAAAGGCTTTTTTCTTATATGGTGTTCGTTTTGGGTATTGTTTCTCAGCAGGATAGGTGGATTTCTTTTTCTCCATCAGGGTGTCCGGGGCATGCAGGGCCGCCTCAAATTGTTTGATTTCCTGTTCAAAGGCAGTCATGTCCACAGGCTGATGCTGAATAAAAACAGGCAGCAATGCACTCACACTTTCCGTCAGCAATATGAGTCCCACCAGGACCATGATCCCTCTTCTTTCAGCAAAATTGAAAGTGAGAAAGTCCTTGAACCCTTCTTTTATGGATTTGAAAAATTGTACCACTTCTCATTCCTGTATATCTATTAATACCGGAATTTGAAAAATGTCACACCTTTTATGACAAGTTTTGAGTTTTGAGTTTTGAGTTTTGAGTTAGTTTTAGATGATAAGTTTTGGGTGTTCCTCCTTCACTTCGTTTCGGCGGACGCAGTGAGGGTTGGATTCTGGATACTAGATACTGGATACTGGTTACTGCCTACTGCCTACTGCTTACTGCCTGCTAGCGATGTTTTTTGATCTCGCCGGATTTCAGCCGTTTCATATAGGATATCAGGTCTCTTCTAACCTCGGGAGCAAGGATCATCAGTCCAATAATATTTGGGAAGGCCATGCAGAGGATCATCATATCGGAGAAATCAAGGACTACGGTGATGTCTGAGGCAGCTCCAATAATGATACATCCAAGAAAGAAAAACTGAAATATCAGATTGGTCACCTTTCTTGTTCCAAAGATCTTTTTTCCAAAGCCACCCACGAGGTAATCAAATCCTTTTAAGCCATAATATGACCATGAGATCAAAGTGGAGAACGCAAAGAGGGTTACAGCTACCAGTAACAGATAAGGAAACCAGGGGAATACCGAGCTGAATGCAGCGGAAGTAAGTTGAACGCCCAGGAGCCCTGTTTGATCATTCCAATAACCGCTAAATATGATCACAAGGGCTGTCATGGTACAGATGATGACCGTATCTACGAAAGGCTCAAGCAGCGCAACGATGCCTTCACTTACGGGTTCATTTGTTTTCGCAGCGGAGTGTGCAATGGATGCGCTCCCGATTCCCGCCTCATTTGAAAAGGCACCTCGCTGGAATCCATAGATCAGAACGCCTACAAATCCACCTTTTAAAGCATCAGGCGAAAAGGCCCCGTCAAAGATCAATTGAAAAGCCATTCCGGTATGCTGTATATTCATGCCAATAATTATCATGGCAGTAAGTATATAAAGAAAGGCCATAAAGGGGACGATGCGGGAAGTGACATTGGCAATGCTTTTTATGCCCCCGATGATTACTACTCCCACAAGAATGGCCAGCACGACACCGTACCATGCACCATTGTTTTCCATAAAGGGGAAGAAAACTTCGAACTGCTTAAAAGCCTGGTTGGCCTGAAACATATTTCCTCCGCCAATGGCTCCGCCAATGATCATAATGGCAAACAGGAAAGCAAGCACTGCGCCCAGAAATCCGAGTCCTTTCTTCTTAAGCCCGTATTTCAGATAATACATGGCACCACCTGAAACCACACCCTCTTCGTTGATTTTCCTGTATTTAACCCCCAGGGTGCACTCAACAAATTTTGAAGACATCCCGATAAAACCGGCCAGGATCATCCAGAAGGTGGCCCCGGGGCCGCCAATAGTGATACCGATGGCTACGCCGGCAATATTACCCAGACCAACAGTAGCCGAAAGCGCGGTTGTCAATGCCTGGAAATGTGTTACTTCACCTCGATCATCCGGTTTGTCATATTTCCCTTGAATAAGACCAACGGCATGCCGTAAGCCTCTGAAATTAATAAACCTCATAAAGACTGTAAAGAACAGGCCTCCGGCGATGAGCCATAAAACGATCAGTTTCAAAGGAGCAGTAACGGGTTCGCCTTCCTCTGTCATTACAATCTCACCCTGCGCATCATAAATTTTGTCATCATAAACGCCTGACCATGCAAAGGGATCAAAGAATAAAACCTCGCTCATTCCGTCTACCAGGGGAGCGAAGGTGTTATTGATGCGCTGGCTGAGCGTAATTTCTTCAGCTGCCAGCCAGGTGGTGTCAGCAGCGGGCTGGTGGGTTTTGGCTGTGAACTCTTGGGTGAGGGCTGATAGAGAAAAATTGAAAATGATAAAACAAAAAAGTAGAAACCTGAAGGTGAATTTGTTATTCCACTTAAGCTTTTTCATTCTTATTGCAGTATTACCAATTCTCACTAATCAATAATGTAATTATAATTCATTAAATGTCAGGATGCTAGAAAAGCGACCATTATCTTGACTGAAACTGTACTGATTACAAAACTATGATTTTCTCTGTATCAGCAATGGTATTATTAATAAATAGTGCAAGGTAATAGACTCCGGATACAAGCTTATTTAATTGTATTTTAGTATTGAATATTCCTTGTGGTAATCTACCCAAATTATTTTCATGCACCTTAACTCCCTGTACCGAATATATTTTTATTAGAACTTAACCTCAGGATCTCTTGAGCTTTTTCATCTCATCAAAATACTTCTTCGTTTCCTTCATCAGCACACCTGAAAGCAACAGGAGTGCGATAAGGTTCGGGATGGTCATAAAGGTGATGACCATATCAACGAAATGCCAGACCAGTTCAAGTCCAAAGATGGATCCGAAAAACACAAAAAGGGCATAAACATAGCGATATGGCCTGATATACTTTTCTCCAAAAAGGTAGTTTATTGAGCGGGTACCATAGTAGGACCAGCTGATCACGGTTGAAAAGGCAAAGAGTATCAGCCCGCCCGTGACAATATGTTCTGCCCAGTGATGCATGCCTATGTGTCCAAGGCCTGTTTTCATCCCTAAAATGGTCATCCCAACGCCCTGTACATCTGTATTCCATGCACCGGTGACGATAATTACCAGTGCTGTAAGCGTGCAAATGATGAGGGTATCAATAAGAGGCTCGAGGGAGGCAACAAGTCCTTCCCGGGCCGGGTGTTCTGTTTTAGCTGCAGCATGAGCAATTGGCGCAGATCCCTGGCCGGCTTCATTGGAGAACAATCCTCGCTTTATACCCCAGGTCATGGCCAGGAAAAGGCCTCCCAGTATTCCGGCTTCCTTTGCATATTCACCATGAAATGCGTCGTAAAATATAAGTCTGAAAGCTGCCGGAATATCAGCATACATAACTGCCAGCACAGTAACGGCCGCGATAAAATAAAGTATGGCCATGAAAGGCACCAGCAAAGAAGTTACTTCTGCAATTCGTTTGATCCCTCCAACAATGACCAGCAATACCAGAAATGTGATAATAATACCTGAGAGCCATGCATCAATGCTATAGCTGGTGAACAGCGCTCCGGTCATGGAGTTGGCCTGTGCCATGTTGCCTGTACCCAGCGAACACAGAACAGTGGCAACTGCAAAAATTACAGCCAGTACTTTCGCACCCTTGCCCAACATGCCTTTCAGCCCATATTCCATATAATACATCGGGCCACCCGAAACACTTCCATCCGAATTGAATTGCCTGTATTTATGGGAGAGGGTACATTCGGCATATTTCAGGATCATGCCCAGGAAACCGGTAACCCACATCCAGAATATGGCTCCGGGTCCACCCCAGTAAATGGCCAGTGATACACCAACAATATTACCTGTGCCTACCGTTGCCGAAAGGGCTGTTGTCAGTGCTTTGAAGTGGCTGACGTCTCCTTTATCGCCCTTCTTGTCATATTTTCCTGCCACCACCCTGATGGCATGCCAGAATTTTGTGACATTCAAAAACTTGAGCCGGATGATAAAATAAATACCGGTGGGCACAAGCAAGGCCAGCACGGCATAAACCCCTACATAATTGTTATAAGATTGGATGAGGTCGTCAATGGACTGAAGTATAGGATGCATATTTTCAGATTAAGAACAGCTAAAATAAAAAAACCATCGCAGGTCTTTGAATCTAAATCTTTGTATATTTACTGTAAATAATGATTCTAAATAATACACCTTGGAAGTTTTTCTGCTAAATATTTCCTTCGAATTCAGATATCTGCCATTGCTCATTGTGGTGGCTATTGCATGGATGGTTCCCATGTTGTTATCTGTTCTCAGGATGGAAAGGATCCCTGCCGTTATTGTAGAGATCATAGTAGGATTTTTCATTGGACGCTACCTCCTGATGAATATTGGGTCGGGAAGCATGGAGATACTGGAGTTCCTTGCCCTTACGGGCTTCATCTTTTTGATGTTTCTGAGCGGACTGGAGATCGATACTGACCAGATCATGGCTGCTTTTCCCAAGAAGAAGCTGACCCTGCCACGCTTCCTGAAAAACCCATTACTGGTGGGCCTTGCAATTTTTGTTTTAACGCTGTCATTATCATATGCCGGAGCTACAGCCCTGTCGGGAATGGTGCATATTCCCAACATCTGGTATTTCTCACTTATCATGGTGACTACCTCTGTGGGCATAATCTTTCCGGTCTTGAAAAGCCGGGGGGAAACATTGGGTCATTTCGGGCAAATGTTGATCATGGCTGCTGCTGTGGCCGATATCCTGAGCATACTCCTGTTTACTTTTACGGCATTTATTATCAGCAAAGGCTTTCAACCTGAGCTCCTGCTTGTTTTTGCGCTATTCTTGCTGGTTTATGTGTTCTATGTGCTTGGCAGGCGACTGGAGGCCACTATTTTCAGGCGAATCACCTTTCAACTTGCGCATGCAGCATCTCAAATCAGTGTAAGGGGAACATTGCTTTTGATCCTTGTCTTTGTGGTCATGGCTCAGCTGCTTGGTGAGGAGGTGATCCTCCTGGGGGCATTTCTGAGTGGCCTCTTATTATCCTTTTTCCTTCACAAGGGACGTTCACTCCTGATGATCAAACTCGATGGTATGGGCTTTGGCTTTTTCATCCCGGTATTTTTCATCATGGTGGGAGTAAAATTCAATCCGTCCCACCTTATGGAATTCGACAATACGCTCGTTCCCTTCCTGGTCCTGCTGCTGATCCTTCTTTATCTTGTGAAGGTGATCCCGGCATTTTTATGGATCAGGTTATTTGGACGAAGAAGAGCACTGGCAGGTGGCTTCCTGATGTCGTCGCGATTGAGCCTTATCATTGCTGCTGCTACCATCGGTTTGGGCCTGGGTGCTATTACGGAGGGGATCAACGCCAGCTTTGTGCTGATGGCTGTGATTACATGCCTGGTATCCCCCATGCTTTATAACAGCCTGAATCCACTGGATAAAAGAAAGGGACGAAAAGTAGTGATCGTCGGCGGTAGCAGTACGGGGGTTTTGCTGGCCAGGCGCCTGAAAGTACATGGGCGTAACTCCATCATCATTGAACACGATGATCATCGGTATCATGAAATAAAACTCAAAGGCATGGCATCCATACTGGGTGAAGGAAGAGATGTGGAAACCTTCAACAAATTGGGCTTGCAAGCCTCCGACTATGTTGTTGTCCATACCGGAAACGAGGATGAAAATATCAGGGTATGTGAGATGCTTCGAAAAGAATTCCGGCACGAAAAGCTGATCTCAAGGTCAAATCATGCTGCTGTTGAGCAATCCCTCAAAAGATTGAATGTTGAAATTTTGGATGTGAGGCGCACACTTGCTGCAACCATAGAGAACCTTATCCTGAGGCCAGGGACCTATCATACACTGGTGGATACTTTTGAAAATTATGTTGTTGAGGAGATCCCTATCACCAATAAGCTTACGGATGGGGTTCATGTCAAGGACTTCCATTTTCACAACGACAGCACACTGATCCTTATCCAGCGGGGTACTGATAATTTTATCCCGCATGGTGAATCGCTATTGAGAAGAGGTGATGTTTTGATCGTTTTCGGTACAGATGCTGCGCTTGAGGATACCCGGGTGCGGTGCTCAGTCTGATGCCCCTTTGATCATTTCCTTCATGCTGAGGATCTGTTCAGGTGTTCCCAGTACAAATAGTTTTGAACCTCTTGATACACTGAGGTCGGGAGAAGGATTGATGATAAACTCACCATCCGGTGTTTTAAAGCCAATGATGTTAGCTCCGGTCTTTTTTCTGATCCCGATCTCGTATATGGTCTTATCCAGGACCTCCGATGGCAATTCGCTGCATACGATCTCTTCCAGGTTTGTTGGTGCAGCTCCATGAACAGAAAGCCTTTCCAGGAACTCCATGATATCCGGTTTTGCTACCAGGGTGGCCATATGTGCCCCCCCAACCCGTTCCGGCATGACCACATTGTCGACGCCGGCAATTTTTAGCTTCTTATCCGAGCTTTCGTTCGATGCCCTGCTGATGATGGTCATGGTAGGATTCAATGAGCGGGCAGTGAGAGCAACAAAAAGGTTGTCGGCATCATTCGGGAGGGTGGAGATCAGGGCCCTGGCTTTTTTAATGTTTGCCTTTTCAAGGATGTCATCATCAGTGGCATTCCCTTCAACAAAACGGATGTCGTCGCTGATGTGTTGCATAATCAAATCGTGGTTGTTTTCAATCACCACAAAGGCTTGTTTGTGGGCCATCAGCTCATGTGCCGACTGTTGTCCGTTCCGGCCATAGCCGCAGATTATAATATGATTATCCATTTTTCTGACTTTAGATTTTTTTCTTGCACCTCCGACGAAAAAACTTGATAATTGTCCTTCGACGAAATGCGTTGTAATAATGGAAATGGCATAAGCGTAGGTACCGAAACTGGACAGGATCAGGACCATGGTGAAGATCTTGCCGGGTGTACTCAGTTTATGGATCTCGCCGAAGCCAACCGTGGAAGTGGTTATGACTGTCATGTAGAGAGAGTTGAGGAAGGTATCTCCCTCTATCAGCATATAGCCGGTAACCCCCAGCACAATGATTGCCAGCAGTATTAAAATGGCTGTGAATATCTTTCTTCTGCCCGACTGTTCCACTCTTTCTAAGCTTAATTTCTGCTCACAAAGGTATGAATTTGCTGTTAACGGCTTTTAAGTATCTGATGGCCAATGCTGCATTCAAGACAGCGCTTATGGTCACACATATTTTTCTTTAATTGCAACAATCCCTGGCTTTCCAGGCCATTGTGGGCTTTTATTCCGCTTGATTCCCACTTGCGGATCACGGCATTGTTCTCAGGTGGCAGGGATTCCAGGAATGAGAGCGCACGTTCGCAGAGCTCGGGTTTATTCATCTCCTGACCGTATAGATGGATAAGGGGAATGATGGCGTTGAGCAATATCAACTGGATGCTCTGTTTCCCGAATCTCTTTTTTGACTTTTTGCTGATCCTGTCGAAAATGAAATGGGTGTCCCAGTATTCTGAAGCAGTCAGTGAGAACATTAAGCTCATGGATTCGATATCCTTACGTTCCAGGATCTGTTGGAAAATACTCTGGTGCCTGGTGTAAAGTGCTGCAAGCTGGGCAATCCTGAGGCTTGGGAAGGCAGCCGGCCGCATGCGCATGAACTTCCACAGATATCCGGGCATGGCCTTTAAGCCATACTTTCCCGCCAGGTAGGCATGCTCCTTTTTCAGGCTTCGCGGGTATCTGCCTCTAACTCCCATATTCAGCAGGCCGGATTGGCCAAACAAGAGGGATTCGATCCTGAATAGATCACCCTGGTGCTTCATCAACACCTTTACCGGCAGGGAACGGGTCAGCATCTCAAAAGAGGCCGTATTTACCCTGGCCCCAAACTGCCTGGAGATGATCCTGTAGCAGCACAACTCCCAATCCATTTTCAGCTGGCTCAACTCCTCTTTTATTTTTTCAGCCCTCTGATGGATTCGTTGTACGGCGCTTGCATTGATCATGGAAGTTGCATGGATAGAAGGGACTCCGTGAATAAGCTTCTCGCAAGGCACCCACAGCAGGTTTTGAGTGATCTCCTTGTATCTAATCAAGAGGTTTCGGTCATAAGCTTTTGATAAGCAGAGTGTTTTTATCTCACGACCCAGGCGGTTCACGACAGGCATGTCGTATTCAGCCACCACATGAAGTATCACACTGTTATATGCATCATCTTTGTGATGCCGATGTTTGTACCAGTCGGATGCCCGCACATGGATCTCGACATTGCCAACCCACAGCGTATCATCGATCCTGATCTTCGCGCAGAGAAAGTCAGGACCCGAATCAGTGTTGTAATTTCCGGGCCGGATGATGCTGATTGTATCGCCATGGATGCTTTTTATTTCATTTTTTAGCAATTTATGCCTCCAGATATGGTGAAAAAATGCTTCGGGTATATGTACGTAGGTATCCATAATCGGGTATTCTTTGTAGTCCTAATGGTTAATACAACTTCCGCGATTTTGTCACACCTGCATGTACGCTAAAGTGTAATAAGTTGTTGATAAAAATGAATTTAATTTATCCTGAAACACTTGCTATTGCTTCAGAATTTCTTATTTTTGTATTTAATTAAAAGCTTATCAAGCTTAATGGAGCAGGCTAAAGATTTAGTTTCCAGAATTAATGAGCAGGTTTTGAAACTGCTTGGCCAGCACCGTTTATTAAAAAGTCAGCGTGCTGAATTGCAAACCCAGAACGAGGAGCTTTTGAAATCAAACGAAGAATTTAAAACTGAAATAGATCAATTAAAAGAGCAGATTGTTAAATTAAAAATCTCTAAATCACTTACAGATAAGGAAGATTCAACAGAAGTAAAGGCAAAAGTTGATGAACTATTGCGGGAAATTGATAAATGTGTGGGACTTTTGAATCAATAGAGGGGCCGATTGTGGTCCGGAGACCTGATGAACGAACTAGCAATAACAGTGAAGATAGCCGACCGCCCATATAAAATGACGGTCAATGCAGAGGAAGAAGAGGTCATACGAAAAGCTGCCAGGTTAATTAATGAAAAGATTACAGAATATGCAGATACTTACGCTTTTAACGATAACCAGGATTTGCTCGCGATGGTATCGTTGTGGTTTTCTACGAAATCGTTAAAGGCACAGAACGCGAACAGGACAGATAGCGATGACCTGATCAGCGGACTGAAAACCCTGGAAAAGTTGCTTTCAGAACAAGAAGAGGGATAGTCCCCAAACACCGTTCTTTGATAATATTAAAAAACACCCGCGTTAATTCATTTTGGTTTGTAAACTCAACATTACTTAATTTAGGGTCGACTCATAAGCTCCTAGAATAGGCCTCAAGTCCGTTTAGGCGGATTTCCAAATGGTCAGGAACAGAGGAAGTTCGAATAGCTTGGTCTCCCTATCCGTGTCTTTTGGGGTTTCGTAAAACCCACGAATTAATCGCGGGTTTTTTTTGCCTTACACATTCTGCTCTGGTTAATTATTGTTTAATTAAACACTGAGAAGATGTTAGATATAGTGTACCTTGTAATCTCGGGTGTTGCCGGATTGGTACTTGGGGTGATCATCACCGCGAGCATACTCAGAAAAGCAGTAGAAAAGAAAAGTGAAAGGCTGCTTGAAGAGTCTAAGGAAAAGGCTGAGGTGTACAAGAAGGACAAAATCCTGCAGGCGAAGGAAAAATTCCTTCAGCTAAAGATAGAACACGAAAAGGTCATCAACGAAAAAAATTCGGTGATCCAACAGAGTGAGAGCAGGTTAAAACAGAAAGAATCAAGTATTGAACATAAGCTGGAAGAGTTTCAACGGAAACAGAGTGAAGTTGATGCGATAAGGAATAACCTCACCAACCAGTTGGAGATCCTCAGCAAAAAGCAGGAAGACCTCGACAGAGCACATAAGCAGCAGGTTGTACAGCTGGAAACTATTTCCGGCCTGTCGGCCAGTGAAGCCAAAGACCTGTTGAAGGAAACCATACTCGAAGAGGCCCAGGCTGATGCCCAGGTCTATATCACGGAAATCGTGGATGAGGCCAAACTCACGGCCAACCAGAAAGCCAAAAAAATCGTTATTGAGTCAATACAGCGCACTGCTGTTGAACATGCCATTGAAAATACGGTCTCTGTTTTCCATCTCGACAATGATGAGATCAAAGGCCGTATTATCGGCCGTGAAGGGCGGAACATCCGTGCGCTCGAATCGCTCACCGGTATCGAGATCATCATCGACGATTCACCAGAAGCTATTATCCTTTCCGGTTTTGATCCTGTCAGGAGAGAAATCGCCAGGCTGGCGCTGCACAAGCTGGTGACCGACGGCAGGATACACCCTGCACGTATTGAGGAGGTCGTTGCAAAAACGCGTAAGCAGATCGAACAGGAGATCGTGGAAACAGGCAAGCGTACCGTGATCGACCTCGGACTGCACAATATGCACCATGAGCTGATCCGCATGGTGGGAAGGATGAAATATCGTTCCTCATATGGACAAAATCTGCTGCAACACTCCATCGAGGTAGCCAACCTCTGTGCCACCATGGCATCGGAGCTCGGGCTGAATCCAAAGATCGCCAAAAGAGCAGGGCTGCTGCACGATATAGGCAAGGTGCCCGATAGTGAGCCGGAACATCCACATGCTATCCTCGGGATGAAATTGGCAGAGAAGTACAAGGAGAAACCCGATGTATGTAATGCCATTGGCTCCCACCATGATGAGGTAGAAATGGAGTCTCTCATCGCACCCCTGGTACAGGTTTGTGATGCAATCTCAGGAGCACGTCCGGGAGCACGTCGTGAAGTTGCAGAAGCATATATCCAACGCCTTAATAAGCTGGAAGAGCTTGCACTGACATACCCGGGCGTTGTCAAGACCTATGCCATTCAGGCAGGCCGTGAGCTACGTGTTATCGTAGGTGCAGAAAAGGTATCGGATAGCGATGTGAACAAGATCTCTTTAGACCTCTCAAGAAAGATCCAGGATGAAATGACCTATCCCGGACAGATCAAGATCACAGTAATCAGGGAAACGAGAGCGATTAATTACGCAAAGTAGTTGTTGAAGTCAGAAGTCAGAAGACCGAAGAACGAAGTTTGAAATTCAACTCCTCAAGTATACAAAAAACCCGGCAGATTTTCTGCTGGGTTTTTTGATTTACAATTCTGTATTTACACTATACGATTTATTTTTAAACGACCCCGGCGGGGTCGAACGTTTGTAGCCCCGGGTGAAACCCGGGGCGGAAGTGACGAAGATGCACCTCTCCCCCTGGCCCCGAGTACTCGGGGAAAAGGGGGGTGGGGGGTTAAGGGGGTGAGGTTTGTTGCGCCCCTACAGGGCGCTGTTTTTTAATCGCTGTCTTTTGCTATCGGCA
>JAOZTN010000038.1:0-6500 GCA_029942245.1 Bacteroidales bacterium
TAAAGTACTTAGAGTATTTAGAGTACTTAGAGTATTTAAAGTACTTAGAGTATTTGAAGTACTTAGAGTATTTAAAGTACTTAGAGTATTTAGAGTATATGGAGTATTTAAAGTTATTGATATGAAAAGAGTGTTTATTCCTTTTGTTTTCCTTCTTATTATTCTATTTTCTTTCTCCGCTTCGGCACAGAAGGTATTTTCGTGTAACCACAGCTATGAGGCTGATGTGAAAGTGTATGTAGCCAAGCATACTTACCAGGCGGATTTGCTGGTATACAAGGTCAGTCACTCCTATGAAGCCGGTGAGAATGACGGCAAGTGGTTCTTTGTTAAACACAGCTATGAAGCAGACAAGAAAATCTATTTCTGTGACCATGAATATGAGGCTGACCTGGTGATATGTTTTGTCGATCACAGCTACCAGGCTAAGTGGCGTGAGAATGAGAACAAATACCTAATGTATTAGTTGAATGAAAAATGATTAGATCCTAGTGATTATTGAAGAATGGACAATAAAGAATCCAAAATCATTATTCATTATTCACCAATACCATTCCTTACTAATAACTAATAATTAGGATATCATCATTCAATGAAAATTCCTACCTTTCTGACATGAAAAAGTACCTGCTGGAAATTACGGTATTTCTGTGCGGGGCCATAGTAATGGTCTATGAGATCGTTGGCTCCCGGGTGGTGGCACCACATTTTGGTACATCGATCTATGTTTGGACCAGCCTCATCGGCGTAATCATGGCAAGCCTGAGCCTCGGATACTGGCTGGGCGGAAGGTGGGCCGATAAGAAACCGTCCTTCAAACGCCTTGGCCTGATCATCGTCGGAGCAGCCATCTGTATCATTCTCGCCAATACTTTTAAAGAAGGTTTGCTGCAAACACTGTCGCGGAATTTCTCAAGCATGATGTTGCGCCCCTTGCTGGCATCCATCATCCTCTTTGCTCCTGCAAGCTTATTTCTTGGCATGGTCTCACCCTATGCTATAAGATTGAAATTAACAAAGATCGAAACCTCCGGAAAAATAGTAGGAAACCTATATGCTATATCAACATTAGGCAGCATCATAGGAACATTCCTGGCAGGCTTTCTTTTGATCCCCCTTTTCGGATCAACCAATATCCTGTATATGATCTCGGGGATACTGATCATCAACGCACTCGTGTTGAGTATCCGTTTTTTGAGTAAATGGGATGTCTTCTTTTTTAGTGTCGTCATACTTTTTGAAGCCTGGTCGGCATATGCATATAATACCCGCAGCATTGCATTCATTGATACTGACACACAATATAACCATGTGCAGATCTTTGATACGGAATACTGGATCAGTGGAGAGCCTATCAAAGTGATGAAGGTGAATGATGAATACAGTTCAGCCATGTTCCCCGGCAACGACTCCCTGGTGTATGAATACCTGCAGTTTTACCAATTGTCGGAACATTTTATGCCTTCTTTCGAAAAGGCACTTATCATAGGTGGGGCCGGGTACTCCTATCCCCGCTTCTATCTTCAAAAATATGATCACGCTACCATCGATGTGGTGGAGATCGATCCCGCCCTGACAGATCTGGCAAAGGAACACTTTCGCCTGGAGGAAGATTCACGCATGCGGATCTTCCATGAAGACGGCAGGACCTACCTGAATAATTGTAAAGAAAAGTATGACATCATTTTCGGCGACGCATATAAGTCGTTGATGGCCATCCCATTTCAACTGGCAACGCTGGAAGCAATACAGAAAAAATATGATCTTCTGAACGAAGATGGCATCGTGATCGAAAACCTCATCTCGTCCCTTGAAGGACCGGCCAGTGAATTTATGAAGGCAGAGGTACAGACATTCCTTGAAGTATTCCCCCGGGTTTATCTCTTTGCCTGCCATGACCCGGGCGATCCGGAATTGCTTCAGAGCATATGCCTGCTGGCCTGCAAATCAGAGGAAGTACTTCCATTTGTCAGTGATGATCCATTGATCCAAGGCTTCCTCAGCCACCGGGTCGATCTGCACATCCCGGCAGGGATACGCGTATTTACCGACGATTATGCCCCGATCGAATACATTACCATGAAAGCCATGTAGGCTCAACCAAATATCCTTATCATGAAAAGATATCTCCTGCTTACCCTCCTGTCGTTTATCATTGTCTTCACCTCCTGTGTAGATGAGAAGCAAGCCGGCACTATCACCATTGGCATTTCGAAGGGAGCCCCGGAACAGTATTACGGGAACTACGCCAAATTTCTGAAGGCTGCTGATTCAAACATCATTTGCATCGACCTCTACCATATGCCAATAGACTCGGCACTGGATCTCTTGCATCAATGTTCAGGCTTGCTGATCAGTGGGGGGCCGGATGTGTATCCCGGTCGCTATGGCATTGCAGAGGATACTGTAAAATGCGGAAGCATCGATTTTTTCAGGGATAGCCTGGAATTTGCCCTGATCGGAAAAGCAAAGCAGCTGGAGATGCCGATACTCGGAATATGCCGGGGATTGCAGATCTTTAACATTTATCATGGCGGGACCTTGTTTGCCGACATTCCTACCGACCTCGATACCCTTGTCACCCACCGCTGCAAAGACACATACAACTGTATGCATGATGTCAGGGTCATAAAAGGATCCAGCCTTCATACTTACGCCGGAATTACGATGGGTATTACCAATTCCAACCATCACCAGGGCATCAGAAGGCTGGGAACGGGGATCAGGGCCATTGCCCGCACCGACGAAGGTCTCATTGAAGCCATCGAATACGAAGATCGGATGGATATGCCTTTCTTCCTGGGTGTACAGTGGCATCCTGAGCGTATGGAGACTGACAACCCCCTCTGTATGCCCATTGCCACACACTTTCTGCAGGAAGCGAAACAATTCCGGATCGAAAAGGTCAGTAAAGATTAATCGTTTTAACTATTATGAAGAATATTATCCTGACCTTGATCTGCACGTTTTGCCTGGCCGGAGTTCTTTCATCCCAGGAAAGCAACTTCAGTCCTGTGAAATACAAAAAACTGAAAAAGGAGATCAAAAAGAAGAGATCACCGTATTTTTATCCTGCCCTGTATCAACGCTATGTGGAACTGGACACTTCCCTTAGCGCAGTAGAATTCAGGTATTTGTATTACGGGTATACCTTTCAGTCAGACTACTCCCCTTACGGAACGCCCGCCCTGCAGGATTCTCTGGTGAGTTATCTTACACGACCAGAGCTGATGCGTGCAGAATATGAAGTGGCTGCGAGAATAGGTGGTGAACTGCTACACTCAAATCCATTCAGGTTAAGAGAAACCTTTATCACTGCTGTAGCATATGAGATGGCCGGAAATTCGAGGATGAGCGGTCTGTACTTTGATCTTTACAAGAAGCAGGTCGATGCCATGATGTCGACAGGCGATGGCCTATCTACACAGGCAGCTTTTTCGGTGATCTACGTACAGGATGAATATGAGTTGCTGGAAGTGTTGAGCTTTGAGTTTAGTGGAAATCAGCACCTCCTTGAAGGTGGTTTTGATATGCTTGAATTGAAGGCAAACTCAGCGGGCATCGATGCCCTCTTCTTTGATGTAAGCCGTTTGCTGGATGTAGGATTCTGATCTATCGTCCCTGCACCTTTGCTCGTTTACCTTCGTTGAAAATAAAGAGGAAGCGAACTGCGATCACCTGGTTTTTCTGCTGCCTGGTATCGTCTGCAAAAAAAGTACGTTCCCGTATCGACATGAGTGACTGCGTATACCTGACGCCCACATGCAAATGCTGCCATATTCTGATCCTCACATCGATCAGAAATCCCCAGTCATTATCATTGAAGGGTACGGTATCCATATAGGGATCCTGCTTGCCACTGTGTTCTTCTTCCCTGGCGCTGGCCAGCCTGGCGAAATATCCACCCAGGCCGAAGGTAAGCACATCTTTGTCGGTAAAAGTTACATATAAAGGCACTTCGAAGTAATTCAGACGAAGCCTGTATTCATCAGTAAGTAAGTCACTTTCAAACCTTTTCTTTTGAAAAGAGCCTTTTTGGCTGAACAGGGTTTCGAGATTTATCCCCCATTTCTGTTCCTTTCCAATAGGCATGATAACACCTACACCTCCTGTAAATCCAAACTGGCTCCAGCCTTTCAGCCGGTCCCCTTCCACCTGCGTAAGGTTTCCGCCGGCGATCACGGTGCCCTTAAAAATCTGTCCGCTTACTGTCGTAGTGAGCAGAAAAAACGAGATCAGAAATATGCTATGGAGTAGTAATCTATTCAATGCCGTGTGTATATGTTCTATATTTAACGAGGTAAAGGTTATAATATTTTTTCTTTTTTCCGGTATGCTATGAAATATTTTTCATCGAGAGCTGTATCCTTTTCCTGTCGAGGTCGACGCCGGCCACCCTCACCTGCACCTTCTGATTCAAGCTTACAATTTCGTTGGGGTCCTTCACAAAGCGATCGGCCATCTGACTGACATGTACCAGCCCGTCCTGGTGCACACCTATATCGACAAAGGCTCCGAAGGCGGTGATATTCGTTACGATTCCCGGTAGTACCATCCCGTCTCTCAGGTCTTCCATCTTGTTCACCCCGGCCTCGAATTCAAAAAGGTCGAATTTCTTACGAGGGTCCCTGCCCGGCTTTGCGAGCTCATCCAAAATGTCGACAAGAGTAGGTAAACCTGTTTTTTTGGTCACAAAAGCTTGCAGGTCGATCTGTTTTCTCAATTTCTCATCCTTCACCAGCTCATCCACTTCGACCTTATAGCTTTTAAGGATCTTTGCCACTACTGGATAACTTTCAGGGTGCACCGCGCTGCTGTCGAGTGGATTTTTTGCATCCATGATACGCAGGAAGCCGGCAGCCTGTTCAAAGGCCTTATCACCAAAACCGGATACCTTCATAAATTCAGCTCTGGATGAAAAAGGGCCATGCTCACTACGGTGATCGATGATCTTTCCCGCCAGGGAAGGCCCCAGGCCCGATACATAAGAAAGGAGCTGCTTGCTGGCAGTATTGACTTCCACGCCTACGCTGTTCACACAACTCATGACCGTATCTTCGAGGCTCCTAGCCAGGGCCGATTGGTTCACATCATGCTGGTATTGCCCTACACCAATAGATTTGGGTTCTATCTTAACAAGCTCTGCCATGGGATCCATCAGGCGCCGCCCAATAGATACCGATCCTCGCACCGTTATATCATAGTCGGGGAATTCTTCCCGGGCCACTTTCGAAGCGGAATATATAGAGGCCCCGCTCTCATTCACCATGACGGCGATCAGGTCTTTGTTAAAACGTATGCTCTTGATAAAGCGTTCCGTCTGCCTTCCGGCAGTCCCGTTGCCGATGGCGATGGCTTCGATCTTATATGCATCGACCAGGCTCTGTATTTTTTTGATGGCATCTTTCACCTCGTTCTGTGGCGGGTGCGGATAAATGGTCTCATTGTGCAAAAGTTCGCCCTGCCTGCCGAGGCAAACTACCTTACATCCTGTCCTGAATCCCGGATCAATAGCCAACACTGTTTTTTGTCCGAGGGGTGGCGCAAGAAGAAGTTGTTTCGCATTGTCGATAAAGACCTCTATCGCCTTCTTGTCGGCACGCTCTTTGGCCTCAGCTTTCATTTCCGTATCCATGGAAGGCTGCAACAGTCTTTTATAGGCATCTTCTATAGCCAGCTTTAGCTGTTCGGACGACTCATTTTCTGCCTTCAGAAATATTTTCCTCAGCATTTCAAGAGCCTCTAACTTATCGGGCTCAACGGTGAGTCGCAGAAAGCCTTCTTTCTCGCCCCTGAACATAGCCAGGACGCGGTGTGATGGTGATGTTGCGATGCGCTCAGCATAGTCGAACCAGCTTTTGTAGTTCATGCCCTCCTCTTCCTTGCCTTTGATCGCCTTAGAGGAGATCATGGCTGATCTCCGGAACAGGCGTCGCATGCTGTTCCGTGCGTATTTATGTTCAGTCACCCATTCGGCGATGATATCGCGGGCACCGGCCAGGGCACCATCAATACTTTCAACTTCTTTTTCACTATCAACAAAGCGTTCAGCCAGGGATTCCACACTCCCAGGATTTTGCGACATGATCATCTTAGCCAGGGGCTCGAGTCCGCGCGACCTGGCGATGGTTGCCCTGGTCTTGCGCTTGGGGCGATACGGCAGATAGATATCTTCCAGCTCCGACATGCTTTCTGCCCCTTCCAGCTGCTTCTTCAACTCATCGGTGAGTTTGCCCTGCTCCTCTATCGACTGCAAGATGCTTTCCCGGCGCTTATCCAGTGCTTCCAGCTGCTCCATGCGATCACGGATATGCATAATGGCCTCCTCATCGAGGCTGTCGGTATATTCCTTACGATAGCGTGCAATAAATGGTACCGTGGCACCGCCTTTTAGCAATTCAGCAGTATTGGCCACCTGTCCGGCTCTGACGCTGATCTCTTTGGCTATTTTTTCAAAATATTTTTCTAACATGGGGTTTGGGCGTTGGGCTATAGGTTCA